>CAJQOB010000368.1 GCA_905479845.1 uncultured Flavobacteriales bacterium | reverse complement strand
TATCCAAAAGCAAAATCTCCCGTGAATTCAAGTGTTACGGTTTTGATTCCAGCAACATCTCCAGATTGATAATTGAGCTCTTTGATTTTATATCCGTTCTTTTGTCCCCACATCGTGTACATACGCATGAGCATTGCCGACCAATCACAACTTTCGGTTCCTCCCGCTCCTGAAGTAATTTGCAATACTGCGTTCAGAGAATCTTCCTCACCCGAAAGCATATTTTTCAATTCAAGCTCTTCCACTGATTCCTGTAGCTTGAAGAAATGCTCATCTACCTCTTCTTCTTCCGCTTCGCCTTCTTTGGCAAATTCAAAAAGAACTTCCACATCACTGAATAAAACCATGCGCTCATCAAATGACGTGATCCAGAATTTCAATCCGCGAATCTGCTTCATCTGAACCTCAGCCTTCTTTGGATCATTCCAAAAATCAGGGTCTTGAGTTTTCAATTCCTCCTCTTTCAGCTGCATTCGCTTCTCATCGATTTTCAGGTATTCCCCGATTTTCAAAATTCGCTGCTGCAATCCTTTAAGTTGATCCTGATTTACCATACCGTAAAATTAGTTAAAAAGATTTCGGATTTGTTCAGAACTAAATGCTAAAACGATTATTCAAAGCACTAAAAAAAGGTACATTTGTACAGAAAATTTTATGAAATGAGCATTCCAAATAATCTTAAATACACTAAGGATCACGAATGGGTAAGCATCGAAGGAGACGTTGCTACCGTTGGGATCACAGCTTTCGCACAGGGAGAGTTGGGCGACATTGTTTATGTTGAAATTGAATCTGAAGGAGAAACATTAGATCAGGAAGAAGTTTTCGGTTCTGTTGAAGCCGTAAAAACTGTTTCAGATTTATTCATGCCTTTATCAGGTGAAATCGTTGAATTCAACGAAGAATTGGAGGGAGCTCCAGAAACAGTAAACAGCGACCCTTACGAAGGAGGTTGGATGATTAAGATTCGTCTTACTAACCCATCTGAGGTTGAAGAATTAATGGATGCTGAGGCATACACTGAATTGATTGGGTAGATCAGATGATTCCCTTACGCTTACTCCTGCCAGGAATAGTATGGATTTTATTGATGGCGCTTGTCTTTTACACGCCAATCACGGATCGATGCCTTTTATACTTTGAATGCGTGCCTCCAAGGTCATTCGTTCATTTGTTCATGTTTATGGTGTTTAGCCATATCTGGTTGGGGATTTGTAAGAAGCAGCTGAAATACATGCAGATTCGCGAAAGAGCGTTTCAAATTGTTATGGGAGCAGCAATATTACTATCGGTTTTATCAGAAGTTTCACTCTACGCGTTTGGTTTTTTGCCTTGGTTCAATGGATGGAATTTACTGTTTGACTTGATTGGAGCGTGCTTGGGGATGGGTACATTTCATTTACTTTACAGGTCGTGTTATTGATTATTCGGCACGAATTTTGTAACATTTTATTCATATATTTACAACCTAATTCAATGCGTTATGGAATTAAAGAAAAGCGAAGAAGCGAACAATGAGCGCCTGAGATATCCGATGATTTTCGTTGGGATGTTGTTCACAGGTAGCCTTGTTTTGGCGTCTTTCACTTATTCTACTCCTGCAGAAGATAAAGGGGACAGCTTAATAGCTGTTCGTGATTCGGATTCAGGGTTTGAAGAGGAAGTGAAGGTTGAAGAGCCGCCTGAAACTCCACCAGAGGAGCAACAAGCGGATATCACACCACCGCCACAAGAAGACATTAAAGAAAAGGAAACGGAACCTGAGCCACCGCCCAGAGATCCTACTCCTCCGCCACCGCCGCCACCGCCACCAGGTCCAACACAACCAGTGAAGAAAGCGGAGATTGTTGATTTCCCAGATGTAGAGGCAGCCTTCCCAGGAGGAGCAGCAGCTATGAAGAAGTGGATTCAAGAAAACGTTCAGTATCCTGAAATCTCTAGAGAGCTTGGTGATCAAGGTCGTGTTTACGTAACTTTCGTTGTTGAGCCAGATGGTTCGATTACTGGAATCGACGTAATGAGAGGTGGTGTAACACCAGAATTAAACAGAGAAGCAAAACGCTTGGTACGTAATATGCCAAAGTGGGCGCCAGGTGAAGTAAAAGGTAAAGCCGTTAGAGCACGTTGCCGTTTACCAATTACCTTTACGCTTCAATAAACTATTCGGAGGAAACTCCAATACAAGTCCAGACTTTATCGTCTGGACTTTTTTTTGTGCCCGATCCGCACTGTTAACTTTAATCAGCATCAAGAAGTAGAAGTACATCCATAAGCTGATCAATACTAGTGATTACAGCCTGAACTTCATCAAGGTCTTCGAATCCATCAACGTTATTTTCTAATTCGATTTGAAATAAAAATAAAGCTCTGAATAGAGCCGAGCTCCCTTTAGATTCATCTGTTGACCTGTTCTTTCTTAGTGTTTTCATAGTTACTGTTTTAGGCCGATCAGATGTTTCGACTTTCACCAATACAAGGCCTGCGGAGTAGTTCATTTAAGCCTTGAAGTGATGAAAGTTGGGGCATAGATTTGCCGAGAAAACAAGAATTCTGGAAACAAAAGAATAAGAGAAGGAAACAAAAAACCTGCTCCATCCTGATAAATTTCAGAACCGAAGCGGGTTAAATAATTTAAGTTTAATCGACTAATAAGACGAAGTTGCTCCACCGATGTTCTCAATTGGATGCCAAGTCGTTTTTACTTCTTGGAAATCCGAAATCAAGTATAAATCTTGGCTTTTCGCATCCATCCAGTTTTTGTCGTAAGCTCGAACTCTTTTCAAATTACCAACAGCATTCTCCTGAACTGTTGTTAGCATTTCCTTGTCGTTACCAGCATAAGCGAT
>CAJQOB010000367.1 GCA_905479845.1 uncultured Flavobacteriales bacterium | reverse complement strand
ATTTCACCACCTTCATAAAAAGGAAGACCAACAATTACGACTGGATCAGTGAGTGATTTAGTGTACGGATCGACGTAAATATTAGAATGCTCCAAAAGAGTATCAATATTGTTTGTACTCTGTATATCGAAGGTAGGAGCTTGGTTTCCATTGGCTGTTCCAGAGCCTCCCACTTCAACATTTCCAGAAACTCCAAGCAGTTCGTACGTAATAGAATTGAAGGTTGGGCTAAGTTTTGCTTTGTAATAGGTTGGTGGAGCATTTCCATTATCAAGGGAGAAACCTTTTAACGACCCGATTGGTGATATATAACCAGATAACTGATTCCCCGTCATGAAAGGATCAGAAGTGCTTAAATAGACGTCCTTAGTATTCGGGGGAAGTGTGATTATCAATCCTAAATCATCCCCTGAAAAGAAAGATAAGGTACTATCTGCATTCTTGAACCTATCGGGTATTGTTGATACTGAAAGAGCAACACCACTTCCGTCTTCGGCACTATCCCACAAGCTTGGTACGACATCCAAATCTCTCAACTCTTTCCATTGCGCTTTTGTCAGGTTCGTTGGATTGGAAGAATAATCCATCATGTTCTCAGTATCACCTTTGTCCAAACTAGGGTGTTTGAAGGTATGCTCTAAGGCTCCCATTCCATGCCCCAACTCATGTGAAATCGTTTTCAATACATGCTGTTGTGAAGCCTTCACAAATCCCATAGAGCGACCGCGTACCATGTATCCAAGTTCATTCGGATCATCAAATCCATTCACAAGGAACAAATAGTATTTATTCCTTGGAGCGCTCGGATGTTGTTCGAAATACTTATCACGCAAATCGCGCATATCATCAGAGTACTTCGTCAACAAGCCAACTTCGGTGGGAAGAGAAATAGTTGTCGTTGCAGTATATGTTCCAGTAGCGTCCGTCCAAACCGAATCTACTACAACATTTACATCAATGTTTGCTTCGCCTAATGTCTTATCTAACTCAGTTTTAACCGCGGTTGCATCAAAATTTATGTTTGCAATTGGAACAACCACCAACTCCTTCGATTTTTCCGAATAGACCTTCACATTCAACTGCCCAACCTTTTGATTGTTCACAAGGGCATAGATTGAATAGTTCCCCGAACTTGATCGAGCAGGGATATTCAAGGTCATCTGGGTAGAATTTGTATGTTCATTTGTTCCAATCCAGTTTCCCTGTAAATTCACAGCAGTCACATCTGTTCCATCAGAAAATTGGAAAGAGGCGTTCGCCCCCATAGGGATTTCGACGTTCACAACATCGCCTTCGCCTTTGGCGAGTGACTTATTGGCAACAAAATACTTCGAAGAATCACCGAGCATCATGACCTCATAGTTTTCATACCACTCCATGTGTTCCTTTGGATCAAATCCTCGTGATTCACCATCGTTCTGAGTAAAATGGATCACTTCATCGGCAGTTGCAGCCCACGATTCAGAAATGGACAAGTAGCTACTGACAATGATTACTCCGTTGGGATAAATCGTGTATTGGTTTCCATTTTCATCGTTTACAATGATGGGGTAATTCGGAGGGTCAAAGACAAATTCTTGCGGTACACCATCCACAACAACCCAAGCTACTCCCGCAGTCGTATCAACCCAAGCTGAGTCAATTGTACCATCTACAAAGTAAGGATCAATGAATTGCATCAACTGATCATCCAACCAACTTTCTAGCCCTTCAGTAATCACATCTACACGACCTTCATGTACTCGATACTCCGTATCAATTAAAATATCATCAAAGCGAACCTTTGCTTTTGCTCCTGCTAAAAACGCAATAGGAATTTCACCTTTTCCCGCATAATGACCAATTGCACCAATTGGATTCACCTCGGTCATTGTCATGGTGAATTGACCGATTTGAACTTGCATTCCTGCCGTTGCATTTTCAAGTTTTGTATAGGTGCTTGGTAGGTAGGGCAAGTCGGAGTCACCGCAATTGTAGATCCGTGGATCATTGGTGGTGAATGTCTTTACAGGCGTTGGATCACCAACCACACCCGCAATCACTCCTGATACTTTTACCTCGTAGGTTGTACTCGGTTCAAGCTGATAAATGAATTTTGAGGTATCTGTGAGGGTTGCTGAAAACCACGGAATCTCAAAACCTTCGTTTCCTGTTGGCTGTTTTCTATACTCAATGAAATACTCATCAAAATCAGATAGCCCCTGATTGGGAGTGTTGTCTGTGACCGTCCACCATGCTTTTCCTTTTCTTTCTGAACTAGGAGAAGCGAACAATTCTAGCTCTAATCCATCCGTTAGTTGATCGGTAAGCGTGGGTGCTTCCCCATAAATAAACGTACATGGCTCAGAGACGC
The DNA here is from genome assembly GCA_905479845.1 of uncultured Flavobacteriales bacterium. Lineage (GTDB taxonomy): Bacteria > Bacteroidota > Bacteroidia > Flavobacteriales_D > Crocinitomicaceae > UBA4466. The sequence continues at coordinate 6,007 of CAJQOB010000367.1, read as the reverse complement.
CTAAATTATCCACCATCGGAATCTCTTGCCCCGTAGTAGTGGAAACAACTCTTGCGGTAACTGTCCACACGTATGTTTCACCAACCTCAAACATAGCTTCGAAATCAGAAACTTGCACAAAATTGGCTCCATATTGAGCCGTAATTATGGGAGTATACAAGGGCCAGCCACCTTGAAATACCGTGTTATTTTGCGGATTATCCCAGTGATAGATGCGCACATCGTAGAATATATCAACATCATTTCCGATTATCATTGGTTGAATAGGCGACCAATTGAGCTGATGAAACATTGCATTGGTGTCAAGTACCTGACCGCACTCTAAAATAAAAGGCTCAGGCGGGTCATGTTGGGCGATATTTATCACTCCCCAATTGTTTGAGGAGAGTGCTTGTTGAAGTGCAGATTCACGAATAACATCTACCCACACGTTGATTGGACCCGCAGGAAGTTGGTTTAAATCTATACCGTTGGGATTGATCAGGTTGTTTTGTTGTAGGTAAGGCAATAAGTCAATCCCTGATATTGTAACAGGCATTCCGGGTTCCAATAAGAATGGTTGTCCAATTGTTGCATTTGGATTCGTGTAGAGTTCCCAACCGAGTCCTTCAAAACGTAAGCGCAATCGTACAAGCATAGGTGGCTCAAAGAAGTCCAATTGAGTCAGGGTGATCTGTAAATGATTGTTTTGATCACCGTAGTACGACAAGTAATTCAAAAAGGGTTGAGTTGTGACAACGGTTGCTTGAACTGGATTTGTTTGTGCATTAGCATTCCATCCAACAAAAATTGAGAATACAAACGCCAACCGAAGGGCAAAAGATGAAAGTGAAAAGTGTGTCATATTAAAACTGATATCCGATGTTTGCAATGATCATTAGGTTTTGATTCTTGGTCGTTCCAATCACAGGGAGTCTGTTGGTAAAGTTTCCATTTACGGACATGGAGAGTTTACCATATTTTTTATCCCACCATTCAGGAGAATAGCGCAGGGATGTTCTAAAGTTGAGAACATGATTCGAAAGCGAAGCGTTTTGGAATTGACGGTTGTAAGTCGTTGCCACACTTAATCGCATTTTCTTATCTAGTAAAGTTTTTCCAATATTGAGTCCTGGTCCGATGTATGAATTCGTGTTGCCAAGTGCAATGGAGTGATTTGCGTTAAAAGTCCAACCAAGTGACAACCCCGATTTGAATTGCAAACGATGTCCGAACATGGCATTATAGACATCAACAGGAACAGAGCTTGTATCCTGATCAACGTTTAGTCCAAATGCTCCTGCATCGTCTAATCGACCTGTGATGTTCTGTGATTGAGCGAACGATCCTGTTAGGTTCATCGATTGACGAAGTGAATCTCCAAAGGAGTAGGCAAGTGAAGAAGATATGTTTTGTGATACCTGATAATAATTCAACGTATCTCCAAATTGGGTAAAGAATGGATCGGCTTGAGGATTTCTTTTTGTGAATGAACTCATATTGGAATAACTCGCATTGAAACTCAAGCCTTCTATAATTTGGGCTGATAGATTGGCTGATCCTATCCATCGTTTATTGTCCGAAGCGTTTGTATTCTCAATGTTGTTTCTCTGATACCCTGCCGAAAGTGCCAGGTTCAGCTTGCTTTTGAAAAGCGATACGGTTGGATTCAAGGTGATATTTTCCAAATCGTTGTTAAAGTAAATCGCTCCTAGCGTTGAATACTCTGGATCAATACGTTCGTATTTCACCCCGATTCCGAATGCTTTTTTTCGATAGTCAATTGAAGCGTTATAAGCATTTGAAAATTCTGTTGTTTGATTTCCACGAACCAATCCTGAATAGAAAGGTGTTTTGAATGAATCGTCTGTAAGTAAGACATCACGAGTTAAAAGACTTGAAGCAATTTCAGCTTTGAGTTGCAAAACTTTGAAAAGACGTGCTTCTGAAATCAAGGAAACAACGACGTTATCTCTAACTGTTAATTGAGGATTCTTATGAGCGTATTGTAAAGACGTTGCATCGTCGTAGGCTTTAAAGATGATGAGTTCAGTTCCCCAATTTTTAGCTTTGTAGGCAGTCGAGAACCCAAAGCCCATACGCTTGTAGGAAATAAAGTTGGTATTATTTGCAGTTGGATCAAATTCAATGGCTTTTTTGAGTCTTCCACCAAAGGCTTTGAACTTCCATTTTTCGGGAGAGTATTCAACTCCTGCTCCCGCAAAGTTCAACCCCGAATAGGTGTACTGGGAAAAATTCATTGAAGTAATTCCGAGGTGCGTTTTCCAGTTCTTGTAAGTTGGATGCAAAGCCGTCATGTTGAAAGGCTGAGAATAGGAATTACCCGCGTTTGAAAAACTGAAGGTGAAGGGTAAGGACACATCTAAAATGTTTACCGTCACGTTTCCAGACAATACCCAATTAAAAGGATCACGAAACTGAGGTTGTCCAATCGAGTTGTTTACTACAAAGTTCGATGACATTCCTCCTGTTACGGTTACAGGATTTTCCTCTCCGATCTTGTCAAGATTTTGAGCCATGCTGAGCATGGAACAACTAACAAATGCTATAAAAAGTACCTGTTTCATGGCGAAAGTATGATGTTTTGTTGTTTAGCATCATAATCGGCGATGATGTGAACTCGATATGCTCCTGCGGCAGTTCCAGTAGGGAAAAGTAACTGGTGGTTGGCAGTATCTCCAACACCCGAAACACTCATTGAAGGAATGGGTTGCCCCAGGTTGTTGGTCACGATTATCGTGTAGTTTTGAGATGTACCAAACTCCACATAAACAGTAATCGTATTGTTGCCAAGATTTAAATTCAAAGGGTTCGGGAAAACTACGAGAGAATCAATGCCGTTGAATACAATTGAATCGTTGAATAGTGGTGCATGATCTCCAAAATAAACGGGTTTTGTGAACGAGTATTCACAGTCTGATCCGATATATCCTGTTATTTCAATATCGTACCACCCACTGACATCCATAGAAAGAATCACAATTGAATCATCTTCAAAAGTCACGTTGGCGTTCAGTGGAAGTGTCCAGGAAATAGAATCAAGCCCTGTAAAATCTGTAACGTTGACAAGAACAATTGTATCGCCTTCTTCGTTGTAGGTAGAAGCAACAAAATTCATTTCTACGCTTGATGCTGTTCCGTCTAGTATTTGAGTGGTATCATAGATACAGCCAAGATCATCCTGTACAAATATTGAGTATGATCCAAAGGCAAGTGAAGGGAAATTTGTTGAGTCTTGCCACGTTGTTCCGTCCAGAGAATATTGATAGTTTCCAGCACCTCCGCTAATGTCTGTGATTTCCAAACTACCGTTTGAACAAGCAACATAAGGAGTTATTGTTACATCCACGGGTTCGGTAATCAAAATGTTAGTTGAATCAGTTCCAGAGCATCCCGAAGCAGTGGAAACGGTCACGGTCAGTAGCGAGTCAATTCCACCAATCGCAGTTTCACTTGATCCTATTGATCCAGTTGACCACACAAATGAAGGAGTTTCAGTATTTCCAATCACACTTGGAGCAATCGTTACTAGTTGATCGGGGCAAATAAGTGTGTCCGTTGGCATATTCAGGAACAAGTCAAGACTCTGAGTAACTGAAACAGTATCAGTGTTTGAGCAGCCATTAAAATTGCTTGTTACCTGATAGTAATAATCTCCTGTTGTCGTTGCTAGGATTGTATCAACTCCCGTTTGAGTTCCAGTAGCGTTGAGCCAACCTTCAATTACACTTGCAGAACCGTTGATTGGGTGTGTTAGTGTAATTTGGGATTGCGAACAATTGATGGATTGATCTGAAAGTTGGGTAATTATTGGTTTGTCTAAATCGAATCGTATCACAACGTTTGCTGTTGTCTGACACTGTGAAGCATTGTGGGTTGTAGTGATCGTATAGGCGTTAACATTCGACGAATTCATTCCTGCGCTGTCGGCAGTTGTTAGGTTCAAAATGTCCGTTCCTGTACTTGTCCACTCGGCAGTTGCAAGCCCAACATAAGCGGGGTCAACATCACATTGAAGGGATAAGGTTGGTACAGCACAGCTAATAGAATCGTCTATCAGGTCAAAGACATAATTCGGGTGTCCTACAAAAACGGGATCTACAAACAATTCATTGACAACAATTCCACCATATTCTTTTTGAGTGGAACATCCATTGGAAATCTGTGTTCCGTGTATGTAGTAGTTACTCGTCGGAGCTGAATAAATAATGAATGGATTCGGGAGGGTATCATTTAGGTTAGCCTGATCCTGCCAAGTGATAATAAATCCAGTTTGCCCCGATGAAACGATCATAGAATCCGTTAGGCAGTTCCATTCAGTAGGATTGGTCGTTACAAGGTTTAGATCAATCGAATCAGCAAGCAAATCCTGAGTAAAGAATGTACTATCAATATCGAAACAGCCCGTTAATGCATCGGTGATTTGCATATAGTAATACATGCTGTCAAATAGTGGCACATCATTGATTGTAATCAATAGTGAATCATTGGCAAGTGAATCTGAAAAGGAGTTATACATCCACAAGAACTGAGCATTTGGATTGCTTGTTTGTGCAACCAAAAGAGTAGAATCTGAATAACAATTCAGTGTATGGGTTAAGGGTAGAATAATATCAGGCTTTTGGTTCACCGTAATTGCAACGCTTTGTGCTTGGGAGTAATGATTATCGGCAGAACTAAAAATTGTAAATGGCTCAACTGTGAGTGTTCCACTTGTTGCTCCAAATGGATAATATACCTCAATTGAATTGGTATTTGTTCCAATTAGATCAAGACTTGAAAGCGAAGCCCAAGCGTTCCCGCTTCCAGTTATGCGGTAAAGTGCGCCCGTTCCAGTGTATGACCATCTATATCCATCAGCACATTGTGCTTGAGGAATCGTGTAAATGGAACTATCACCTTCACAAGCTGTTGGATCGCTTTGGATGAAAGGTTCAGCTGGAGTTGGTTCAAGACAAAAAACGGCAAGTCCAGTTCTAGTTGATCCATCCACAGAGGTGAGTGCATTGGTAGAGAAAAAGAGAAGGTTTCTGTTTACCTCTAAACTTGGCGCAGCACTTATATTGGGATAGTTCAAAAACCAATTATTGTTCAATGAAAATGAATTTAGGATTGGAACATTGACAGTTCCATTTCGTTTTGAAACAAACATGGAATTGGTATTGCTTCCTGCTGTGAAAACAAAATCCTTGTACGTTTCGACATAAGTAACTTGCCCCATATTTGGAAAGTCCAACATGAAATTCGTTGTTGAAACGCCTGGACAATTCCAAACCGTTCCATCCTCAAGATATGAACCGATGTAGTACGCACCAGCACCATAGTTCAAGCCTTCATAAGCAAAAAACATGGTGTCCACTGAAGTAGGGTGAGCCTCAAAATCAAGCACCGTGTTATTGTTAGGATTACAGTACTCAATTTGTTGTATGAACGTTCCGTCAAGCTGATACTCATTGATCAACTCTAAATTCTGATCTTCTCCATAAAGAAAGAGTCTATTGTCCAATTGTTCCACTCCTTGAAGCGGTTCAGTTCCACTTGCTCCAAATGGAATTGTTCCATTTAAGAAATTCAAGTTCTTTACTAGAAATGATTGGTGATCGGCATCAATAGAAATTACTTTACGGTGATAATCGCCCGTCAGGTAACTTGCCCCAACATTGGTGAATTCTCCAACGGCAATTAAGGTATCACCCGTCAAGTGAAAATCATGTATTCCAAACTCAGAACCGTAGGCACTCGTCCAAAAGAATTGGGCATCCCAAGCCATTTGAACGCTGTAATTGGCAAGTCCTCCAGTTGGGGGCTGAGAATAGTAATGAGTTGAAAACAACCGTGCAATAGATGTTTTAGTTTGAGTATTGATTATCGTAAAATTTCCACCCAGATAGATGTAGTTTCGAAACCCTGCACCTGGAGCGCCTGAATGAGGAACAAAGTTCACTACCTCTACACTTCGGATCGCTCCGTTTACTCCTGTGATTGGAGCGAATGACATTACATCAAG
>CAJQOB010000366.1 GCA_905479845.1 uncultured Flavobacteriales bacterium | reverse complement strand
GTAAAAGCGTTAATATGAAAAGTGTATTGATCATTGGAAGCCTTTCATTTCTGGTATTCAGTTGCAGCGAAACCTCTATGGATATCATTGCTGCCGAGCCAAAAATTTTCGTTCGGGCTGTCTTTTTTATTTTGTTTGTTGTTCAGGAATCCGATCATCGCGGGGGACTTCGAAACCTCCATCAATAGATCTCCGAAGTTGCCAAGAGCATGCTTCCTTAGGATATTGTTGAGATCAAGGTTTTCCTTTGGGTTCTTAATTCTAACAGCAAAATGGTCGTGAAAGAAAAAGGTCATTTTTTCACGAAGTACGGCTTTGGTTTCAACCATTTGCTCCAGCCACATGACATCTAGTTCGTAAACCATTTTGGTTGCAAGCTTGCGAAGTTCTTTCTTCTCTTCCCGAGACAAGGATTTTCGATCAACAGCGAGCTTGCTGAAATCCATTTTTAGGTACTCCGCTTTTTCGCTCGATGTGAACAGGTGATCAACTAGATCATTTGCCGTTTTTCCAATGGCATTATTTAGATTACATGGGTCAGGACCAAATCCTGCTCTCCAATATAAATGTTGAATCTGTCGTTTCGATAATTTCATCTATTCGCTTTTTTTCTTAGACAGCGAACAAGATAAAAGGTTTAATTGAAAGATATATTTATGGTGCGTATCGATCTCGGATTTTGAGGAAAGGACGCTCGATAATCAGTGATAAGGCTACACCTACGGAAATTGAAATTGCAAAGAAAATTACCGAATTAATGTTCGGGCCATAGGTGAGATTGTCGTTCATGAAGTTTCTACAAGCAATATGCCAGAGGTAGATTGAGTAAGAGTGTTTCCCGACCATTGTAAAAAAGAACACGAATGGATTCAGCGCTTTTTTCAGAGTGTGAGAGCTTGTTTCGAAGTTCGTTAATGAGAACAATGTGAGGATTCCAAATCCGAGATTGACCAAGGAAAGTCCAGCAGTATTCATGAAATAACCTCCACCGACATACATGAACCCTGGTGCCATCATCGCGAAGGAAACGAGAAGAAAAGCCCATCGCCATCTCGAAAAGAAGTTGAAGAAGGATGTGAAATGATAGAGGTAACCGATCAATACACCAATCAAGATCCCATCTGAGCGCAGGTGTGTTTCCATAAAGGAGAAGAAAGGTTCGTTTCGATGCGGATATGAGACATAAAAACGCATGCAGAAACTCAGAATGATCATCCCAATGAGTACAGGGATCACCAATTTTTTCCTGTCCAGTGTTCGTGTTTTATAGGCGATAAAACTGAATAAGGCTAAACTTAGGTAGAAGTGTTCTTCAACAGCAAGAGACCAAGTGTGCGTCCAAATGTGGGAGAGGTAACTTTGCATATAAAATACTTCTCCGAGTAAATCGGGAATGGTGGGAACGAACCCATCTCGGTAGTGCTCAATAATAATCGATCCAGCCAAGAAAATGTAAAATGCAGGATAAATCTTGAATCCTCTCCGAATTAAAAATCGTTTAATATTGAGCTTGTTTCGCCTCTTATATTCTTTGAAGATCAATCCTGAGACAAGGAATCCACTGAGCACGAAAAACAAATCAACCCCGAGCCAACCAAAGTCAAACAATGGATTTGTGAACAACTGGCTGTGCCTAAATAGAACTAGTAGAATTGCGACGCTTCGCAGAATATCGAGTCCAACAATTCTCATCTATCTCTTTATTTCAATTCGGCAATCGCCTTTTTTGTTCCAATTTTTACCGTAATGTAATCTTGGTCGTACTTCGGTGATCGCGCAGGTGAATACTCACGCCCATAAAAAATGATTTGCAAGTGAAGTTTGTTCCACAATTCTTCGGCAAACAAACGCTTAGCGTCTTTTTCAGTTTGAATAACGTTTTTTCCATTGGTGATTCCCCAACGAGTTAACAAACGATGAATGTGTGTGTCTACAGGAAAAGCGGGAACCCCGAAAGCTTGGGACATAACGACTGAAGCCGTTTTATGTCCAACTCCAGGTAATTCTTCCAACGCTTCGAATGATTCAGGGACTTCACCTCCGTATTTTTCGATAAGCATTTCAGACAAGGTGAAAATAGCTTGAGATTTGCGCGGAGACAATCCACACGGACGAATGATCTCACGAATTTCGTCCACGCTCAACTTAATCATGTCGAATGGATTATTCGCACGTTTGAATAAAATCGGGGTGATGAGATTAACACGTTTGTCAGTACACTGTGCAGACAGTAAAACTGCAATTAGCAAGGTGTACGAGTCTGTATGATCAAGTGGTATTGGAGTCTCGGGGTACAATCGTTCCAATTCAGTTACGATGTACTCGCATTTTTCTTTTTTCGTCATTTGATTTTGAATCCGTTTTTAATGAAGCGAATGAATTCCTTGAATTGCGATTTCTTGGTGAAGATCTTTTTAAACTCTTCTGAATTACTTGAAGTGTCTACTTCTTCGGTTGCAGTTTCAATTGAAGTTGCCGGTTCTGGGGCGATTTCCTTCTTTGCTTCAGGTTTCTGTTGATCTAAATCGTCAATTACCTCCAATAAATGATCTTCCTGTTCTGATAGTTTGTCTGCTCGTGCAAAACGCTCATCCGCAGATTTTTTATATCCCTGCTGCTCAAGGAGAAGTCCTAGGTTGTTTTGCGCTACTGCGTCATCTGGATCTAGTTCCACCGCTTTTTCATAATCAATAATAGCACCTTCCAAATCACCGAAATTGTTCTTTGCAAAAGCCATCGCCGCGTATCGATAGGCGTAATCAGGTTGAAGTTCAATTGCTTTGTTCAAGTCTGCAAAGCATTTCTGTTTATCCATGTTGTGCAAATGCGCTACTCCGCGATCAGAATAAATATCGGCATGATCAGGATTGATTTGTAGGGCTTTCGAATATGCTTCTATCGCCTCAATTACTTTCCCATCCTGTAAAAGCTGGTGTGCCGATTCGTGTGTTGGATTCGCAAACATTGGGTACTTTTGTTTTATGAGTGACAAAGGTAGGGACTTTCCGCAATACAGAAAACTGTTCAACGAAAAGGCATTTTACAAGATTATTGACGATCGACATTTTGAAGAAGTTCAACTAGTCGGATCGCGCAAAATGACCTACTCATTCACAGCCGAAAAATATCCAGAAATATTAAGAATTCAAGACATGCTCAACCTTGAGTCGGGGTATCTTGAATGTTCCCCAGAAGAATACGAAGATTTACTGAATGACTAGACGCTCAGCGTATCCGTTTGAAGCTTGAACGAGATAAACTCCAGCATCTAAGTGCGAAACGTCAATTGTTGTTTCTCCAGCATTAACTCCACTTGAAAGGCACACTTTCCCATTTACATCCGTAATTGAGATTTCGACATTGGCAGTAACAGAAATAGTAATGGACTCTTTCGTTGGATTTGGGTAAATGCTCACATGCATTTGAGTTGAATTCTCATTAATAGAAGCAGTAGCAGGATTTGAATGTGTCCACTTCAAGAAAAATCTCCAGATGTCATTAGCTTCAGTAATATCGTTTACAGGTTGGTACAAGTAAATATGATCTGCACCATTCAATCTCCAAAGTTCCAAACTTCCATTTGGAGTACATCCATTCCAAACAAAGCGATCAACAGTAATACCGTCAGTGGCAGTGTCAGGCAATTGAGTTGAATCGGGGTTCGCGGCACACGTGTGAACTCCTTCCCAAAAAGCCATTGTTTCAGGAACCAAAGACAGTGATGGAAGAGCTCCAGAGTCATAAGGTACAGTTCCGTCAGATGTTCCGTGTAAATGCATTACAGGCGTCTTGTATGTAGGAACACAGTTAGCAATGTCGTCAGTTGACATCGTTCCCGCCATTGATGCAACTGCAGCAATTCGATCATTTAACGCACATGCCAAATGGTAAGACATGATTCCTCCCATTGAGAAACCAGTAACATACACTCTTGTTGGATCAACGTTTTTAAAGTTGATCATTTCGTCCATTAATGCGTTAATGAACCCAACATCATCAGAAGTTGAAGCGAGCAATGTTCCATTATTCCAACCGTTCTGACCGAAAGAATTCGGTGTTCCTTGAGGGTAAATGGCAATGAATCTTGCGGTATCAGCAATATTATTTGTTCCCACTCCAGCCATATTTGAGGCGTTGTCACCTAAACCATGCAATACGAAAACGACAGGCAGAGATTCTGTGGTAACGTCAAATCCTGTTGGCAAATATTGAACATAAGATCTATTCTGTCCACCAACCATCATGGTTTCATTACTCTGCTGAGCGAATGATAAGGTTGACAATAAGGTAATAGTTGTGAGTAAAAGCAGTTTCATAAATGATTGGTTGTTTACTACAAAAATAGTCGATTTTCTGGATATGGAAAAAACTCAATTTCAGCATTGTTAAGGTCTTCGAAAATGCGTACTTTCATTGCATGAAATGGTGTTACTTCTGTTTTATCCTACTACTGATTGGATCTTGTACGTTAAGCTCTAGTCAAGAAGCGACTTTGCACAAGGCCGTTACGTCGTACGTGGACGCGCACAACAATGGTGCTGTGATGGCTTATGTTGGATATACACACCCGAATATTGTTGGGTTTTACGAAGATCAGGGAGACGAAATGTTTCGCGAAAAGTTTGAACTGTTTTCTCCAGAGGATGGAGGAGTTTACCTTGAGGACGGTAACGTGAAGGAAATAGAAAAACAAAATGGTCAGATTCATGTTCGCTATATCTTCGATAAGTATTCTGATTTAGATTATTCGGATGACGCTGAAGTAGGGGTAATAGCCATGTCAATTGATGACGGTGTTACTTGGTTTTTCGCCGAAGAAGAAGACTATACGAATGAAAAAATATTCAGTAAAGATGAACAGCTCATCGATCTTTAAACTATGAAACAACTACTTCTACTTATTTTATTGGCTACTTCAGGACTGACTTTAGGTCAAGGCTGGACACCAATGGGAGCGCGTTCAATGGCGATGGCAAATGCCTCATCAACACTAAATGACGTTTGGGGATATCATCATAACCCTGGAGCTTTGGGAGATATCCAAGAAATAACAGCAGGACTATCCTATGAAAATCGTTTTTTGCTCAAAGAACTTCAAAGTCAAGGATTCGCCGTTGCTGTACCTTTAAAAGTTGGGGTGATTTCTGTTGGAGGGCAACTTTATGGTTCACAACAGTTCAGAACATATAAGGCGGGACTTGGATACAGCATGAAACTTTCGGATAAGTTTTTCGCTGGAGTGCAACTAAATTATTTGGGGCTTCGGCTTCCTGAAAATTATGGAAATGCAAATACCATGACGGGAGAAGTTGGAATTTATGCAAAAATCACAGATGACTGGAAAATAGGAGCAAGCGTTTTCAATTTGGGTCGAGCGAAACTATCAGAGTTTGCTGATGATCGATTTACGACTATGATGCGTTTAGGAACGTCATACAGTTTCTCTGACAAGGTGTTGGTTGCTCTTGATTTTGAGAAGAGCTTAGATTACGATGTTCGAATTAAAACAGGAGTAGAGTACGAGGTCGTCAAAAATTTCCGATTACGTGGTGGATTTGCAACTGCGCCAATTGAGTTAAGCGCCGGGGTCGGCTATGAGTGGAAACAATTACAACTGAGCGTTGGAAGTTCATACCACCAGATTTTAGGTTGGTCGCCAAATTTTGCCTTGATTTTTAAATCTGAGAAAAGTGCCAAATGATGAGGTCAATCTTATTCTTCTTGGCAATAATTACCTCTGGGATTTCTTTCTCTCAGGATAAGAACACGATCATTCAACAAAGGGTGGAGTTCATTTCTGAGCAATTGGAAAATGAAGAAATTGACCTTACCGATGTCACGGAAAGCTTGATTTTCAGAATTGATCACCCACTAAACTTGAACTCTGCTAGTTGGGAAGATTTACAGGAGTTGTTTCTGTTATCGGATCTTCAAATCAATGATTTGATCGTTCACCGAGAAGCGTACGGAAAGTTTATTTCGATTTATGAGCTTCAGTCCTTGAAGTTTTGGGACATGAACACGATTAATTTGGTGCTTCCTTTTGTTAAGGTGGCCGATAAATTGGATCAATTACACGTGAGTTTGAAAGAAGCGCTGGATCAAGGGAAGTTCGAAGCTTTTTTTAGATACCAACGAATCCCTGAAAGGAAAAACGCATACGAAGAGGTTCCCGATTCCATTCAGCAGAACTCGAATTCCTACTATTATGGAAATCCAGATCGCTACTACACACGATTGCGGTTTAAGTATAGAACAAACTTGAGCGTAGGGATAACCGCAGAGAAAGATCCAGGAGAACAATTTTTTCAGGGAGCACAAAAGAATGGTTTTGATTTCTATTCTGCGCATGCTTTTTATAAAGGTGGGAAGTACATAAAATCCGTTGCACTCGGAGATTACCAAATTCAAATTGGACAAGGGTTAAATTTGTGGTCGGGATATGCTTTTGGAAAGACCGCGGATGCAACGAATGTGAAGAAATCCGCTAACACACTACGACCTTATACTTCCGTTGATGAAACTCGTTTCATGAGAGGTGCAGCAGTTGATTTAGGATTAGGTGATTTTTCTTTGACACTTTTTGGGTCAAGCAAGGGAGTTGATGGCTCGATAGTCACAGATTCTCTTTTGGATGAAATTGAATTCGCTTCAAGTATTAACCTCACAGGATTCCACCGAACGAATTCTGAAATCGCCCGCAAAAATGTACTTCAGGAACATTTGGGAGGAGCGAACCTTCGATACGCAAAACGGAGTTTGCAGTTAGGAATAGCGGCAACCTATCAAGGATATGATCGTGATCTTATTCGAGATACTCTTCCATACAACCAATTTGATTTTCGAGGAAGAAGCACCATGGGACTGAGCGCAGATTACAGCTGGGTTTTCAGAAACTTCAACTTCTTTGGGGAAACTGGATATTCGACACAATCTAAGTCTTGGGCGAATGTTCACGGTGTGCTATTCTCACTTGATAGTCGTGTTGCCATGAGCATGGTGTACAGAAACTATCAACGTGGTTACCATACTTTTTACAATGCAGGTTTCGCCGAGGCAAGTAGAACTCAGAATGAAAAAGGACTCTATACAGGAATCAAAATCAACTTTACCCGTGCGTTTACGGTTAACAGTTATGTGGATGTATTCAAATTCCCTTGGTTGAGATATCAGGTTGATGCTCCGTCTCAAGGACATGAATGGATGATACAACCATCGTACAAACCAAATCGAAGTTTTGAAATTTACTTCCGCTTCCGTGAGCAAGTTCGACCAAAGAACAGTCGGGACAGCGATGGGACGGTTACGGCGATTGAAGATGTTCAACAGCGTAATTACCGCTTGAATTTAAGTTACAAAGTGATGGAAGGAGTTCGGTTGAAAAGCCGCGTTGAATACGTAACAATCAACAGAAGAAGCAACACACCTGAGTCTGGATTCATGGTTTCACAAGACGTGATTTACAAACCGAAATCTCTCCCGTTTAGTTTTGCACTGCGCTACGCTTTATTTGATACTGACAGCTACGATTCGCGTATTTACACATACGAGAACAACGCGTTGTACGTATTCTCATCGCCTTCGTACTATTATCAGGGGAGTAGAGCATACGTCCTCATTCGTTACAAATTTCTAAGAAGATGTGATCTTTGGGCGCGTTATGGAACGAGCATTTTTGCCAACCGAAGCTCCATTGGAAGTGGGGCAGAAGGAATCAACGGAAATACACGAAGTGATATTACTATTCAGTTGAGAGTGAAACTTTAGTTTGCTTTATAGGCAATCCGCCAATAGATTAAAACTCAATATCCAGATTAAACGTCTTCTTTAAAGTGTGCAAGTTCGGATTCTTACGAGCCAAGGCAGCAAATTTATCCTTTCCAGTCTGAAATTTCACTTCTTCATCAGGATTGGTTGTGATCTCCAATTCCACCTTGATATTGTAATTGCGAAGCTCTTTTCTGAGATACCCCAATAGTTCCGAAATACGCAAACGAATGGTGTCAACCTGAACTTGATTGTCCACCTCAAGGATGAATAAATCATCGTTCTTTTGAATTGGATCGCGCTTAATAAGTGCGTTGTAGTAAGTTTTATCACCTTTTTCCTTGAGCATGTGGGCAAATCGTCGCCACGCCATTTTGAAATCATCGATGTGATAATCATTCATTGGCATGTTGCTAAAGTCCATCGGTGCACCGTCCTCACCATCCTCTTTCGGAGCCATCATTTTGTTGATGGATAAACTTGAGGTGTATTTTGTGTTTCCACTCGGAGCGGATAAAACCTTCGGTTCTGGTCGATCAAATACTTTCTTGATAGGTTTCTTCGCTGCAGGTTTTGCGACTTTAGCTTGCCCCGCTTTGTCACGTAAATCCTGATTTGGAAACGAAATAATCTTAACTGGGTCCGTTAGGAGTTTTTTTTTTGAAGCTCCTGATTGATGGAACACAATTGCATAAGCGCCATTTCGACGAGCAATCGTTGGTTTT
>CAJQOB010000365.1 GCA_905479845.1 uncultured Flavobacteriales bacterium | reverse complement strand
ATCTCGAGAAACAAACTCGGGCATATCCTCAACACAAGTGTCGAACAAACACGCAAGCAAACAGAGGAAGAGCAGATCAACGATAAGGAAGCAGGACCTAACCAATGGGAGGTGGACATCACTCGTAACTTGGTAGGGCTTGAGATCGAGCGCAGCCTTCCAGGAGGAGTATCGAGTTCATGGAAACGAGACAAGAGTGGACGTCCGATCAAACACAGTGTAAGCACCAAAGAAGAACAACTTGAAAGCGATAAACGCTACCAGTGGGATGTGAACGACCGTTTGAGATCAATAGAAGACTTGCTCAAGAATGAGCTCACAACCTTTGAACACGATGTGTTTGGAAACCTTGCAGCGGCACAGTACTCTGATGGCAGCTGGGATTACAAACTCCCGGATGAGATCGGGAACTTGTTCAAAACAAAGGAGAAGAAAGACCGTCAATACGGAAAGGCAGGACAACTCCTCAAGGATGAGAAATACACTTACTCGTATGACGAAGTAGGAAACTTGATCATAAAGGAATCGATCCATGAGAAGTGGCGTTACAAATGGACGCAATCAGGAATGCTCAAGAAGGTTATCCGACCCGACAGAAAGCATGTTGACTTCACTTATGATGCACTAGGACGACGACTGACAAAGACCTACCAAGAACAAACCACTCACTTCGTGTGGGATGGCAATGTTCCCCTTCATGAATGGACATCAGCAGTTGATGAATCCATATTCGGAGTGAGCCGACCATTGAGCGGAGCCGAAATGAAAGGCGAACTTAACTTTACCATTCCAGAGAATCTCACTACGTGGATTTTCGAAGATGGAACGTTTATTCCAATGGCGAAGCTTCAAGGGTTTAAGTCTTACTCGATCATTACTGATCATTTGGGAACCCCAACTGAGGCTTATGATGAAGAAGGGAAGAAGGTGTGGTCGCGCGAATTAGGAATTTACGGACAAACGAGAAAAGAAACAGGATTTGAGAACTTTATTCCATTCTTGTATCAGGGGCAGTACTTGGATACTGAAACAGAACTGGCGTATAATAGGTTTAGATACTATTCTCCTGAGAGTGGTACTTATGTTAGTCAGGATCCAATCGGACTTTCGGGAGGAATGCCGAATATGTACAGCTATGTTTTTGATTTGAACTCAAGAATCGATCCCTATGGGTTAATGGACCCTTGGGATATAGCTTTTTCACAAAATTCTATTAGTAATGTTATAGCAGACGGGCCAAGGGCAGGTGAACTCGTTGAGGATTTAATTGAAGAAGCTGCTGATTTAGGAAGATTACCAGACGGGTTAACTTTAAATGTAATGGAGTTAAACGGAGGAAGAGATATAGTAGCACTTAACAATCGAACACTTTATATTGCTCAAGAAGCAGGACTAACAAATATTCATCCTAATTTTCAAGATAATATAAATAAATTGAACAAACTCCTAGACGGAGGAATGCCTCTTCCCTTAGGTGAGCAGCCAGAAGTGAAAATAAAGAAGTGCTAAATAGTGGTATATGGAGAAAAAAATCTATACAGGTGCATATTTGCTCCAGTATCTAAATGGAGAAGGTCAGTTTGGAGCTGTTGACGCGACATATAATGTTTCTGACAAAAGTGAGAAAGCTAGAGTGCTTTTAAGAAAGAAGGATTTGAAAAAATTGTTGATAGATGATGATTCTGTCTCATTTGAGATTAGTCTTGAACAGTTAGAAATTATAAGTTCTACGTCAAGATCAGTTTTTGAGAATGTTAATCTGATGAAATCTCTGTCCAAAAGAGATAAATTAAAAGAGAATGCCTTCTTTTTGGATGACAGTGAAACACTATAAATATTTCGATATAGAGAATCTCAAAATTGGATTCAATTCTTAGAAGTGTTCTATTGAACTCACTTTAAACCGGTAATGGTCCAATTTGCACTTTTCGATTGCCAAAACTGTTAACCTACTGAAAACTAACAGTTCATAGGTTTGATGAATATTTGTAAATTCGAATATTCAATAGGTCAGTAATGGAGATCGTTCTTTAGAAGTTATCTATCGAGTTCATTTCGAACCCCGTGATTCAACTTGCACCTGAAAAAAGAATAAATGAAAAATCGCAAAATAACAAGTGTGAGTAGATGGGTTTTGAATTCCATTCTTTTGGTGGTCTGCATCTTTCAACTTTCAATGATACAAGGCAATGTTCCCCTTCATGAATGGACTTCAGCTATTGATGAATCCATATTCGGAGTGAGCCGACCATTGAGCGGAGCCGAAATGAAAGGCGAACTCAACTTCACCATTCCAGAGAACCTCACAACTTGGATCTTCGAAGATGGAACCTTCATTCCAATGGCGAAGCTTCAAGGTTTCAAATCGTATTCGATCATTACAGATCATTTGGGAACCCCAACTGAGGCTTATGATGAAGAAGGGAAGAAGGTGTGGTCGCGCGAATTAGGAATTTACGGACAAACGAGAAAAGAAACAGGGTTTGAGAATTTCATACCGTTCTTGTATCAAGGACAGTACTTGGACACTGAGACTGAGTTAGCTTACAACCGATTCCGTTATTACTCTCCTGAGAGTAGCACATACGTGAGTCAGGGCCTAGCAATAATCCAATTTTTTCGCATTTCAACTCAGGAACACTATTGGAGAAAGTGAATATAGAATGTTTTTGAATGCTATTTCCGAAGATGTGAAAAATCACGCACTCATTAAGAACGCTCTAGAAGAAATTGATTAGCAATGTAGGTAATGTGTTAAATAGAACTTGTTCAAACAGAAATGCTAATAGGATAAAACAGCTACGGAGATCTTCCCCTCCGCAATTAGTGAATCATCAAACAGAAGACCACTGAACGAAGTCCAAGTAACGAAGTTTACCTCCTCACATAACTCAATGCCCCGGATGGACACTTATCAATAGCACCTGTAATTTCATCCGTGTCACCATCTTCTATTTTAATCCAAGGTTGTTCTTTCGGCCTAAACACATTCGGCGCATTCTTGACGCATTCAGCGGCGTGTTTACACTTCTTTGAGTCCCAAATAACAGTAACGTCATCGTTCGAATATTTCTTTACTACGTTCTTCATGATGGTGATTTTTGTTCTATTAAGTTACGTATCTTATTTTAAATCAATGTCTTCTTAATCGCACATCGTATTTTTGTTTGATTCCGAATGAATAACAATTCCCCAATTGGCTAAAGACTAAACCTTACTTTGTATATTTACCAAAAACACGTCAACAACGAATGCGCACACTAGTAATACTCTTCATATTTGTTCTTACTTCTGGAATAACAGCTGCGCAGAGTTACAAGTCCTTTGAAAGTGATTACTTCATAATTGGTGATTCAATTCTTACTGAAATTGACATCGTTGGAGGGCCATACTACCGAGGGTGGAATGTTAAAGGTCCAGACAAGGATCGCCTTGTTCGTTTCCTAAAGAAAAACCCGCGAATTTCTGTTGGAATTAATGTCTATTCTGATACAAAAGGAAGTGCAAAACGTAACTTAGAGACGACACAAATTATGTCCGAGTCTTTCATTGAATGGCTAACGACAGATGAAGGATTCGATCCTATTCGTTTTTCGGGCAAAGGTTGGGGAGAACACAAGCCAATTATTCCTGAAGAGAACTTCGCGCACTTCACTGCGAAAGATCGTGTACAAAGAGATTCTATCCATGAGATTAACAAACGTGTGATCTTGGTGATAGATGATGTAGAGCAGAAAATGGATTGTGCATATCGATCAACAGGTATTACGGAACTGGAGAAATACTATCGAATTGAAGAGGAAGGAATGATCAACCTTGGAGATCGTTTCCGATTGGATTTCGTTGAATTCAAGAAAAACAGTGTTGAACTAGCAAACTTCGAAGAAGATCACGATGAATACGCATCGCTTGCAGCATTCATTCTATGCCATCCTGGAGTGAAGTTCCGATTGTCCCTTCACACACAATCGAATCGCTCACAAACGAGTACACATTTGTCGGTTGATCGAGCCAAAGCATTTCTCAAGAAGTTAACATCAACCTTCAACCTTTCAACATCTCGTTTATCTGCAAAAGGAATGGGAGGAGGTCGACCAATGATTCCTCAAATTATCCTCGATGAGTTGAAGGATGCCCCTCAAAAACAGGCAGAACTTAGACGGTTGAACGAGCGCGTTGAGCTCGAGGTGATCGGAATAGGTGCTTTTAACGATGCTGTCCGAAGCAGCCAGTTGAGAATCCATGATCCAGAAACAACGCAAGAAATTCTTTACCGTGGGTATACGCATCACTTACTGATTCAGTCCTACTTCGATTATGATTCGATTCAACCAATTGCTAGTAACGGAGATCTCGATTGGAACATTAAGAAAACGGGAGCGAAGAATTGGGACTTGACCCTAACAGTTGACAAAGAAGCGCCAAGTACGGTTCATTTATCATTCTTGGGTTGGTCCAGAGGAAAGAGTAAATTCCTATATACTCACGCTTACCATGCTGCGGACCTGGGTGCGCCATCGGTATACATTCGCGAACGAAAGATTTCTGACACGAAGTTGAGCGTTTTGAAAGATGAGGATCTCTTCTCACATCCAGAGTTCGTGGTGAAATACGATACGTCCATATATCACCTTAAAAAGACCTTCGACATTGATTACATCTACTTGCAAGTGGGAACGCATAAACACATCGTGAAGGGGGGGGAATTGTCTAAGAAGGTGATGAAATCATTGAAACGAGCAAAGCCTGAGACAAATATTTGGTTTGCGGCGGTAATCTACCAGAAGGATATCACGTTGAAAATCGGTCAGGGCTACGACAAAAAAAGTGGGAAACGGCAATCAAAAAAGAAGTTCTACCCAGATTACATCGGAAGAAATAGGATTCGATAAGTTTCGATCAAGTTTTCACGATCCCTCGTTTTGGTTTACCAATTATCAAGTTCTTCACAAGCGGTTCGTAGATGTACGATAATCCGATCAACATGAAAATGTACGTACCTGCCAATAGGTAAATACTTTTGGATTCTGTCCATGTGTCAGTTTTTGGTCCGTAGATCTGAACTGCAATTTTGTAAAGTATGATGGATAAAATCACACCCAAAAGAATCGTGATGACCGTTTTTATGATCAAGGCTAAAAATGAAGTTCGGAGCAACTCGTCACGCTGATATTGACTATAGCTCATACGGGAACGAAACGCGGCCTCGTC
>CAJQOB010000364.1 GCA_905479845.1 uncultured Flavobacteriales bacterium | reverse complement strand
AATCAAACAAATCAATGGAAGCGTCATCCAGAATGGATCGCCTTCGATGAATTTTTGTTTCAAGGCTTGAACAAACCCAAGCTCTTCTTTTTTACCTTCTTCTTCTGTTGCTAAAGTTTCACCTTCACCTGCTGCGTCTTCAACAACCTTGTCTGCGTCTGCAGCTTCTGCCGCTGGATCAGTTTCTGCTCCTTCTACAAGTTCTTGCCCTGCTTCAGGATTAACTGCTTCTTCCTCCGCAGTTGCAAAATTTGAGAAACCAAAAGTCATTGCTGCTGCAATCACCAAAGAACTAAATACTTTTTTCATGTTCTAAAAGATTAATTTAATCGAATTCTAAGTTTTAATTTAGCCAAAAATAATAAAATTTCTTTCACTCAATCATGTATGAATAGATAGATTACGATTGTTTTTCATCTATTTTTCCATGCAGAATACGAAGTACTCCAAAGATTGAATCAAAGTTGGGTGAGAATGTTCTTAGGAATGCGCTCCAAGCTACATTGATGTGTTCCTGCCTATTTCTGGTTTAGAATGTAGCAAGTCGTTTAATTTCCTAGAATTATTCTTTATCCTGAACGAATATAGCAGTTTGCTTTTGATCAGAAGGGTGACATTGAGTGTTCGATTGGATTTATTGAGTTAACGGGGTTGAGTTGGACGTGGCTTTGCCTTTTGGATTGGTTGGATTGTCAGATCGCTGCGCTTTTGGATGTTCCGATTATCCGATGACGTAGTTTGTATGAGGGGAATTGTTGGACCCGGATGGAGTTCGGGCTTCGAGCACCTCTACCCTCACGATGTAGGATTTTACAGGTGGTGTTGGGGATTACCTTCTGATCCAGAGTTGGAGTTGACCTTCGAAGTACATGTCGGTTAGGTCGAAATTTGTAGAGATGTCAAAATCTGGAGAGCAGTACTTGACGAGTTTAGTTCCTTTTGGCGTCTTTTTTAATTGCTCTGCGACGTAATCTTGGTATTTGTAGAATGCTTCTTCGTCGAACTTAATCCTGTCGTCGATTCCTCCCGAAAGTGCCATGTATTCGCAAAATGGATTGTAAAAATAGAATGAGGTGTAGTCCTTGAAATCAATATTGATGATGTCGGAGTGAATGAAGTTCGCGTTGCTCAATTTGAGTTCTTTCTTCAAGTCAATCGCTTGCTCAACAAGGTCTTCTCTTGTTTCCACTCCAATAAAGTGCGCTCGACTATTCATGGCACCGATGAGGCAGAATTTGCCCACTCCAGAGCCAATATCGAGAATATTATTACTGCTTTCCGTTCCCAGCCAGTCGACTGCGGCCATGATTACCTCAACTGGTGTCCAATGAATATAGGAATGCCCTTGAACCGACTTTCTTAAAGCGTTTTCAAATGCATTGTCATCACGATTTATTTTCGATTTATCTTCTTTGTTCACTAGGAGGAAAGGTACGATTAATTCGATTAATGGGTGCTTTCGTCGCACCTCCACGAGTCGAACCAAGGTTCTCATCCAACTCTCTCTAACGAAAAAAGCCAGACCTTTCGGTCCAGCTTTTTGCGGAGAGAACGGGACTGTTATCGAACCCCGTAATCCAAGAATTGGAGAACCTGTATAAGCTACAATCACAGTTAGAATCTATGGACTAGATTGTAATTGAATAAATTAACTGTTACCTGATTAATTTCACCTTGCAAGAATACGATCCAATCTGTCAACAGTGCATTTATTGTAAAGGAATTGTCGCTCTATTTCCTTTTTTAGATTGAGCTCAGCTTTTGTGACAATTATTTCTTTCATTTTGAATCGTGAGAAGGATGCATAACTGATTCAGTTTACATCCTAAGGCAGAATGGAAGAGGCTCATTTGACTAAAATGAGGCGAAGACCGAGACCCGCCAAATCCTTATTTGACAGTGGTCGAGGGATTATCAACCCTCCGTACTACAGGTCGATGAACTTCGCTATTTATTCAATATTAGCTTTTGACTACCAGAAAATTCGTTGCCTTGTGTAACTATGCTTATATGATAAAGACCTTCAGCAAGATGCCTTAAATCAAAAGAGTTATTGTTGTGCGCTTGAAAGCTCCCTGATTGCACGACCTTACCACAAACGTCAAACAGATAATAGCCAAAATCATTGTCGACATTAGAATTGAAATTAATCGTAAATAAGCCGTTTGTTGGATTTGGATAAACTACCCATTCATTCATTGTGCCAGAAAGTTCAAATAAACTAGCTGTCTGGTTTATTAATATTGGGAAGTAAAGTCCTCCTTGGTAAATACCTCCTAAACACAGCATAACATATTCGAAACCATCTATGCCCGTTGTAGAGTTGGACGTATGATTATAGGTTAGCGCCCCTGTATTGACATCGGATTGAGTAAAAATATCACCGACATTTAAAACGGATCCATTCAATACAAGACTACCTTCTTCTGGGACTGCGGTTACCATGAAATTTGGCGTCACACCATTCCCACAATCACCCGATATATGACTCGAATTGAACGTAAAATTCTGATTAAAATCGATTTGCGCGAAACTTGAATTATGAGAAGGTGTTTCTAGAATAGAAATTTGGCACAGAATTAAGCTCCAGTTTTGCAACACACCATCATCTGCGGGATGGTTATCTTCTATTCTCAGCTTCCATGTTCCTGTAGAGGAAGTCCCTTGAAAGGTCGAAAAAGCATCTGAAGGGAGATAATTCAATCCTGTAGTTGGAGGACATGGTATCGTATTTAGTTGAGAATTATCGCTTAAGGAAAGGTCAAAATTATCCATTTCGCCACATATATTGCTAAATAATATTGTGGAATCTCCGTTGGGTGCGTGAAGTGAAAAAGTTAAATCACCCATCCAAGTGTGTTCTCCAACTAAATTTTTCACTTGCACATCAGAAACATTATAATTTGCGGCAACATCTATCTCTGAAAATTGCAATCCATTTCCGGCACCAGTAATTGGAACAGGAATATCGTTACTATCATATTGCTCACAGATAGTATTGTAATTAGACGTCTGGAATGAAAAAACTTGTGACCAAACTCCATGACCACAGTTATTATCGACTGAGCGCACTCTCCAAAAATAGACGCTGTCCATTACCAAATTTGGTACAGGATCAAAGAAATTAACACCAACCGTATCGTTGTACAAGAGGGTACCAAAAGTTGGTGAATTCGAAACTTGCACCTCGTAATCAGTACCAAAAGGCAGGGAATTCCAATTTAGGAAAACCATTGTGTCAACTCCAGTGCTACCGTTGAATGGGGATATTAAACTGACTTGACTGTTATAGCCATCTCTTAGCTTTAAGGTAAGCGGTAAGCTTTTTACCACTCCTCCTCCAAAAGCATACAACGTAAAAGAATAATCTCCTGCTTGAATCACTGCAGTGTCCCAAACATTTAAGGTTACGTTGGTCGACGGCTGGATATTATTTTGACTGAAACTGTAATCTAATCCAAAAGGAAGATTAACCAATGAAAAAGTTACATTATCAGAAAAGCCAAGAACACTGTCCAATTCGATCTCAAACACTCCAACATCTAAAGCATTGCAAAGTGTGTCAACGGGATCATGAACTGTAATTACAAATTCTGGAGCTGAAGGCGGAACAATTGTCAAATTTCCTTCATTAATATTGAAGAAAATATTGTCATGTGCTTTTACTTTAATTCTCCTAAGGCTTCCGGTAATGTTTGGAACCGTTATCGCGGCAGATCCATTATTTAGTCGGTCAGAAGCTATTAAATGTGGAAACGTATATCCTCCGTCTTCTGATAAATAAATATCAACAGTTTGACAGTTCACAGGATATTGATCTGAATTGGCAACATCCCAGTACACTTCCACTACATCTCCCGCATGCCATATTTGACCTGAATTAGGACCGAGTACTTTAAAATTTCCAGAACTATCAGTGGCTCGGAAAGTAATTAACTCCGAACTAATTCCTCCACCGTAAGCATTATCTCTAGTGGTCAATCTAAAATTCAATTCCCGCCCGAACTGAGGAAGTAACTCTCCTAAGGTGTTACTGTTACTTAGGATGTCATCAATCTTTGGAAAAATGCGTTTATTTGATTCTGTTATAGGCCAAGTTCTAAACAACGGAGCAGTTCCTAATGCCGAGCTCGGATGCGTGGGAGGACCTAGATCAAATTGTTCCCAACAATAATAAATAGAGTCGCCATCTATGTCCGTAGCGGAAGCCTCTAACTCAAACGGAGTGTTGTATGGAATATAAAAGTCACCATCAGGCATATCTATTACAGGAGCCGAGTTATTCGTTGAAATCACATTTTCGCAACTTTGACCAGCCAAATAATTTTCGATCTGAATCTGCGTATGAACATGAAATTGAGCAAGGCCATCACTATTCTCAATATCGTAGTTTCCACACAAACCTGAGTAGCCCATAATCGTAATACCACTACCGGGTTCGTACCCGTGATTTGGGTTATGACTGGCTGCGCAATTACTCCATGTGTGATTGGCTCCACACTGGTGCCCCAATTCATGACAAAACACAGTTGCATGATAAAAAAAGCTAGATCCAGCCGCTCCTGTTACGCCTCCGGATTTGTAAAAAGCATCGCAAACTACGCCTAACCCTGCAACGCCTCCGCCTCCAAATCTGAACACGTGTCCAACATCATAATTTACAGGACCAATCAAACTGTCACAAGTAACTTGATTCTCGTTCAATAACGCCCCTATGTTTGAATAATCATTAGAGCCAAAAGGATCCGTAGCACTATCAAGAAAAATTAAATCATCGTTGTCATTCACTAAAACGAACGTAATTGAATTATCCCTCTCGTACAAAGCATTGGCAAAGTTCACCATATCAATCACTTGAACCATGCTAGCATTCAATGTGCCCCCGAAAAAAGCACTAAACTCCCCCGTTACCGATAAGGCCAATCGATATTGGTGTATTTCAGCGTTTGAGAAGTGCAAAGGAGCTTCCATTTCCAAGGCTCCTTGTTTATCAAGTGGATCGCTAAAATCACATCGGAGTGGAGTTTCATCTACTAAATCATCTGAGCGATATAATGCATATGTGTCTGGATCGCTGTTCAAAGCTGCTCTATGAAAGTTACGAATTCAGAGTTAAATATCATCAATTTCAGACCTGAGTCGCTCGTCCTCATTTTTGCAGTACAACCCGATTCTAAACTTTTACCTGTATACGTACGAATGGAAGCGAATTTCTGTTGCAACAAAGACTCCATCACTGAAGTTTCCTCAAACTGAAAACGTTCTCTTTCGCCTGTTCCATTTGGTATGAGTAACTCAAAACGAGAAGTTCCTGTACGCTGCACTAAGTCATATATACCCTGCTTAAATATGGCATAATCCAACTGAAATAATTCTACTTCAGATTTTTTGAGATTCAAACTCATTAAATCAGTGTTAATGGACTCTACTTGAGTTAAAAAACCAATTTCAGTACTCAGGTCGTACGATTCTATTCCTTGGTTCTGAGCATAACTCTTGATCGAGTATAATGCTGTTAATGTCAATGTCAATGCGAGAATTACAACATTGCGAATGTCTTCGTGTCTAAACATAACTTTAGTTTTACCGTAGCATGGCATGAATTGATTAGGATGTACAATATAGGGAATTAAAATTTAACAGCGTTTCAGCTACCAAGCAGGGCAAACTCACACTTTATTGTTGATAAACACCTCAATAATTCACTAAAAATCAATAGTTTAACAGTTTGAAAATGACTATATTTAACTGGTAATCAAACAGTTAAATAATTATGGACACTAACAACAAATTGAACAG
>CAJQOB010000363.1 GCA_905479845.1 uncultured Flavobacteriales bacterium | reverse complement strand
ATACTTGCATTGCTGATTTCGTCAATTCCTCATCCTCTGGAGCAGGCATTCCGTATTGAGCATAGTTACTCACCAACAATCCTTTTGTGTATTCGATTACTTCTTCGTTCTCCATTTTGATATCGTTCGCTTTGAAGATATTCCCTTGGATCAACTGCCATTTAAGGCTTTTCGCGTAGTTGTCGTAATCCGCTTCGATTTGCTCCATCGTTACTTCTTTCTCGTTTGACATTTTGATCCAACGTTTCAAGAATGCATCTGGAAGCTCAATGTTTGTTTTCTCCAACAACTGGTTGTAAATTGACTGTGTCAACATACGGTCAGAATCGTTTACGAACATACCACCCAAATCAGCAACAACGCGCTCACGCATGTCTTTTTCTGATTTCACATTTCCAGGTCCGAACAACTTATCGAACAACTCCTCGTTCAATTCAGCCAACTCCATTCCTTTGATCTCAGTGATTGTCAATTGGAATTTATCAGAAAGTCCTTCTAACTCTTCCTCAGACACACCCAACATTGCTGCTGTATCTTTACCACCTCTTGAAACATCTGTTGGGTTAACAATTGTCTTGTAACCAACTTCTTTTCCTGTAAGGTCTTTCTTTACTTTCTTGTTTGAAACGAATTCCATTGAAACCGTTGAAGAGTGTAAAATTCCACCTTCTTTGATAGAATCATCTTCGTTCAACTCAACAAACTGAGACATTACTAGATCGTTGTCTCCAACTTTCTCGCTCGTCGTCAATTTACCGTAACGGCGACGTAAATCATCGATTTGTTTGTCAACAAGTGCATCGTCAACTTTAACCTTTACGTAATCGAATTTGTTCTTTCCGCTCAACTTAACGTTCACTTCTGGAGCCAAACCAATTTCGTAAGCAAATGTAAAATCTGATGGGTTTTTGAAGTCACCTTCTACTTCGTGATCTTGCTTTGGAATAGGATTTCCAAGAATCTCTACTTCGTTTTCAGAAAGGTATTTCTGAAGTGAATCATTCACAACGCGGTTCAATTCTTCAGACAATACAGAACTTCCGTACTGCTTTTGAATCAAACCCATTGGAACGTGCCCTGGACGGAATCCTGGCATATTCACCTTCTTACGATAGTCTTTTAGCGTCTGCTTTACTTTGTCCTGATAATCTTCCGGCTTAACCTCAACCTTCAGTACTGCGTTCAACGCATCAATGTCTTCGCGAACTACATTCATTTCTCTTACTTTTTCTTTGTACAAACAAAAAATGGTATAAGACAACTTATACCATTTTAATTTTAGTGCGGATGGAGGGACTCGAACCCACACACCTCGCGGCACTAGATCCTAAGTCTAGCGTGTCTACCAATTTCACCACATCCGCATTGCTCAAAAATTCGACTCGTTTGTCTGAGAGCATTTATTTACACCATTCAAAATGGGTTGCAAAGATATGAAGATTTTCTAAAAATCTAAACTCTTTGGAAAAAAATCATTCAAAATTATTTCTCGACGGTTTTCTGCTTATTCTTTTATGAATTTTGTTGAGGAAACATTGCCCTTCGAATCTGTCAAATTAAGAAGGTAAATACCAGCGTTCAAACTGGAAACATCGATCGCTTTATTCGCTGAATGTAAAGGAACTGTTTTGCTCGTTTCATTAAGAAGTATACGACCATTCAAGTCATACACCTCAATGATGTGCTCTCCATGATTCGACCAAGCGAAATGAACCGTTAACTTATTTGAGACTGGATTCGGGTAAACTCCGATTAAACCAAGGTAGTTCTCCTTCACTCCTGTTGTTCCCCTTGGACATTGTGGAGCCAAATCAACGTCGTAGGCTTCCGTTGCCACCGATGGAATGGTCGTTTCTTGAAGATTCATCGCTCCATCAACTGAAAACAGTGACTTATTCCAACTGTTGCTTGCGTCGATAGCGTCCAAGGTATTCACGAAATACCAATCTGACTGAATACGCTGTGAATTCACGTCCAAAATAATGAAGCCATGACTCGTTAACTCCACATATTTAATGTGAGGGTTTTCAATTTGCAACAGAGGACCAGCGTTGATGGGTAATCCAGGCGAAGTAATACTAGGTGTTACGAATTCAACTCCTGCATTTGCCGAACCATTCTCCAAATTGAAGGCCCAACTTGTATGGATATCACCTGTAAGCACGGTGAAGTTTTCAATGTTATTCAACACCACAAAATCCATCAAACTTTGTCTTTCAGCCGGATAACCATCCCACGCATCGTTGTTGATCGGTGTCCCGAGAATTTCCACTGGTGCAAATACCACCTGATTTCCTAGTACTTTCCACTGTGCTCCGCTATTGTCTAATTCGCTTTCCAACCATGCATATTGATCGGTTCCGAGCATGGTTCTATTCGGATCACTTTCGTTCACTCCTTGCTCTTCTCTTCCGTGCAAACGCGTATCCACCATGATTAAATCCACGAGATTTCCGTAATTGAACTTCCTAAAGATCTCGAAGTTGGAAGGTGCTTTTGGTCGAATTGGTAACCACTCGAAGAAGGCAGTTTGTGCAGCGAGCTTTCGATCGGCCCACTGCCCTTCTCCCGCATTGTGATTCTCTGCTCCATCTTGATAGGAATCATTCGCAGATTCGTGATCATCCCAAACGCAGACCCAAGGGAAGTTTTGATGCAATTTTTGAAGCGCTTGATCCATATGGTACACAGAATAGCGCAAGCGATAATCATCTAACGTCAAAATTTCGTGCGTCGGTTCGAATACACGATCTACATTTGAATTGGGTGCGTATCCACCTTCTTCGTGCTCGTAGATGTAATCTCCCAACATCAGCACTGCTTCAAAATCGTTGCGTTGTGCAAGTGCTTCGTAAGCGTTAAAATATCCAGCTTCCAAGTTCGCACAGGAAACAACGGCAAATCTTAAACTATCTACGGAAGATGTTTCAAGTGGAGCTGTTTTCGTTCGCCCCCGAGGACTGTATTTCCCCAAGGCTTGAAATTCATAGAAATAGTACGTGTCAGCTTGAAGTCCTGTTGCGTCAACCTTCACAGTATAATCAACAGAGGCATCGGTAGTGACTGTTCCTTGCGTGATCACATTCGTCATGTTCGAGTCTAATGCTACAGCATAGCTGACATCAACGGGAACGGTGAAATCGTCTGGAGTAACGCGCGTCCAAATAATGACACGATCACTCAGAGGGTCACCTGAAGCAACGTTGTGATAAAAAGGTTCAACACAGTCGAGCGGTGTTATGCTTGTCTGAGCGAAGTTTAGAGTAGGGCAAAGAAAAAGTAGGAGTAAAAGGCTTTTCATCGCTTCATTAGTTTCTTGATTTCTGTTGAAGAATCAGTTGTGATACGTACAGTGTAAACACCTGAATTCAAATCAGAGATTGGCAGTTTCATATTTGGAGAAAGTACTTGTTCCAATAATACAACTTGTCCCAAAGCATTGAAAATCTCAATACTTCCATTTGATGTGAAGTCGTATCCCGAATAAATGGCTATTGAAACGAAATCATTCGCTGGATTTGGGAAGATTGTCCATCCAATTGATGCTTCACCTTCTTCCAGACCAACATACCCACAAACTTCCTCATACGTTCCATCACCACTTGCAGCAAAACCTGCACCTCCAGCAATGTCTATAGTAGGGTTAATGTTTGCATCGGCACAATCAGCTACGTAGATTTTCACGCGACCTCCGCTTCCACCACCACCGGCAGCACCATCACTTCCGTCACCAGTCGAAATCGATTGATCACCACAAAAGAAATCAGTGTAAACACATGAAATTCCTGTTCCACCTGTTCCGCCATTTCCTCCGTTACCACCTGAAGCAACTAAGGTTCCTGTAATATCAGCAGCTCCAGTAGACTCGATAAAGATTCCACCTCCAGATCCGCCTCCAGATCCAGACCCTGCTCCTGCACCCGCACTGAACGTACGCTCATCACAACCGTTACATGGATCAGAACAACAATCTAAGG
>CAJQOB010000362.1 GCA_905479845.1 uncultured Flavobacteriales bacterium | reverse complement strand
CAAATACTCAGTTCTCAAAGTTTATCTCGGATAATTATCTTGACTGGTTGAATGGAGTGGAGGAAAGTCCGCAAATGATTCATACGCTATTCAAGAATAAGATTAATCCTCAGTTAGAGGATAACAAACCATTTGTATTGGTAATTGATAACCTTCGTTACGATCAATGGAAGATGTTGAGTCCTATTTTTTCCAAATACTACTCAATTAGTGAAGAAGAGATCATTTACTCAATTCTTCCAACGGCAACACAGTATGCTAGAAACGCGTTCTTTGCTGGATTGATGCCTTCTGAAGTAGCGAAAAAATTCCCTCAATATTGGAAGGGAGAGGAAGCTGAAGGTAGTAAGAACAAGTTCGAAAAAGAATTGATGGATACTCAATTGAAACGATTGGGTAGAAATATCAAGTGGTCTTACCATAAAATCACGAACCTTGACGCAGGTAAGAAGTTAGCGGATAACTTCAATGCACTTTTGGAAAACGATTTGAACATGATCGTTTACAATTTTGTAGATATGCTGTCGCACGCTCGTACAGAGATGGAAGTAATTCGAGAATTGGCAGATGATGAGTCTGCATATAGATCACTAACCGTTTCTTGGTTCGATCATTCTCCTTTACACGATATCGTTAAGAAATGTGCCGAGTCAGGACGAAAAATGATCATTACAACAGATCACGGAACGGTTAGAGTTACCAATCCTGTCAAGATCGTTGGAGAACGAAGTACAAATACCAATTTACGTTACAAGACAGGTAGAAACTTGTCATACAAGCAAAAAGATGTATTCCAAGTCAAAGATCCCTTAGATGCTTATTTGCCAAAGTCGTCAATGTCCAGTGAGTTCGTGTTTACACGCGATTCAGATTATTTCGTTTACCCAAATAACTACAATCACTTTGTGAATTATTACGGTAATACTTTTCAGCATGGAGGAATATCTCTGGAAGAAGTATTGATCCCGTATGTTGAATTGATGCCTAAATAGTAAGCTGAATTTGAACGTGAACTTCATCTGATCACTTGAAAATTAAGATTCAAGGAAAGTGATCGTTAGAATGTCCAGTTATTTGGGAGAGGTTTGACGAAAAAATCACAATTTTGCGGTTAAAGCATTCAAGAGTTATTCCATTTTAGATTGAAGTACCAAGTTGTTTTATGCTCAGTATTGAGCTGTTTTAAGTAAAACACCATCTTTGGTTTGAATCTTTGAGGAATTTCTGAACTTTAATTTAGACTCGAATTCTGTTAATACATGGAAATACAAATTCAAACAATTCAAGATCTACCGCATGCTGCGAAATTGTTTTTGGATGAGGTTGGTCATCGAAAGATTTTTGCCTTTGACGCTGAAATGGGAACGGGCAAAACTACTTTTATCATTAGTTTGTTAAATGCAATGGGAGTGGAGGATGCCGAGGGGTCTCCCACGTACTCCTTAGTGAATGTATACGAAAGTCAGATGTTCGGGAAAGTCTATCATTTCGATCTTTACCGTATTGAGGATGAGTCGGAAGCATTAGATATCGGAATAGAGGAAATGCTCTACGGTGATGGGGTTTGCCTAATTCAATGGCCAGAAAAAATTAAAAGCCTACTTCCAGATAATACGATTTGGTCGTATATTCGTAAAAATGGAGACGATTCCAGAACACTAACGATAGATTTATGATCACCGATCCAGAAATTTTACGTCAATTGATGTCTCAAGGAAGTCTCCTTCCGAAAGAAGAAATGCTTGAGGTTGCTCGTAAGAAAGGTAACCTATACATTGGAATCCCTAAGGAAATTTCATTTCAAGAACGTCGTGTAGCCTTGGTTCCTGAAACCGTTGCGGTTTTAGTTGCAAATGGGCATCGTGTAAAAGTTGAAACGAAAGCTGGGGAAGGAGCAAACTTTGTAGATCGAGATTACAGTGAAGCTGGAGCAGAAGTCTGTTATGATCATAAGGACATTTTTGAATGTGATATCATATTTAAAGTCGCTCCACCTTCAGAATCGGAGGTAGAGATGATGAAAGGAAATCAAACGCTTATTTCAGCTCTTCAAATCTCCATCCAACCGAAGAAAATCCTTCAAATGTTGATGGATAAGAAGATTACTGCTATTGCTTGGGATTATATCCGAGATGAGAGTGGTGTTTTTCCAGTGGTCCGTACACTTGGAGAAATTGCTGGAACGACTTCAATGTTAGTTGCAGGGCAATTGCTTTCGTCTTTTAGTGAGGGGAAAGGAATCATGCTGGGTGGAGTAGCAGGTGTTCAGCCTACAGAAGTGGTAGTGATTGGAGCTGGCACTGTTGGTGAGTATGCAACAAGAGCTGCACTCGGGCTTGGTGCTTCGGTTAAAGTTTTTGACAATTCAATTTCGCGTCTGCGTCGACTTCAAAATGATTTAGGAACACGTGTTTACACTTCAGTTATTCAGCCTAAAGTGCTTGCGAAGGCATTAATGCGTTGTGATGTAGCAATTGGTGCACTCAGAGCGCCATTGGGAAGAACACCTTGTATAGTGACGGAAGAGATGGTTCAGCAAATGAAAGAAGGGTCTGTTGTTGTGGATGTGAGTATTGATCAAGGTGGATGTTTTGAGACTTCTCGCGTTACCAATCACGATCACCCAACTTATTCGGAACACGGAGTTATTCATTATTGTGTTCCGAACATTGCTTCGCGTGTTTCTCGAACGGCATCTTTCGCGCTTTCAAATATTTTCTCTCCAATTCTTATTGATATGGGAGAAAAAGGAGGTTGTAAAGGTTTGATTGCAAGTAACAATGGATTCAGGGGAGGTGTTTACATTTACAAAGGTGTTCTCACGAGCGAAGTTCTTGGAAAAGTCTTCAATCTGAAGTACAAGGAGATTGATTGGCTCATCATGGGTGGAAAATAGAATGATCACTCCATTAAATCTTCCAAAAGCACAGCTTAAACTTTCTCGAAAGAACGGAGAGGTGTATGTGAGGTGTTTGATTCGTCAAAAAGACTTGGTTTGCACACCTGAGGAATGGGTACGACAGCACATTATCAACTTTCTTATTACGGAAAAAGGAGTGTCTAAAGGGCGAATAGCTTCTGAATATCCATTAGAGTATAATGGACGATCTAAACGTGCAGATCTCGTGCTATTCGATGAATTCGGCAAGCCCACAATGATTGTTGAGTGCAAGGCACCGGAGATTTCAATCACAGAGAAGGTAGTCCATCAGATTGCTCAGTACAACTCACAACTGAATGTAGATCGATTGTTTCTAACGAATGGTTTGACACACATTTATTGTGAAATTGATCGAGAGAAAGGACAGTTAGTTTACCATGAAGAATGGCCGGGTTGGTAGGTGTAGTATAAAGATTATCGTTAGTTTTGGCGAAAAAACCAACTGTGAATTCATTGAAAATTTTCGTTTTTCTTCCAATAATGTTGTTTCTCAACATATGCTACGGCCAAACTGTAAAGGAGAGTGATTACGTTTATGAAGGAAAGACAATCCAGTATACGATACCAAGGGGGTTTAAGCATGCCGAATATGAGGATGAACCCTTCGTTAATATTTATCTTTTAGATACTACCGGCTTTCAAGAAGCTTCGGATGATTATTTTGAGACGGTTCCGTTCGATAAAGGCATAGCGGTTGGATACATTGAAAATGAAGATGAGTACGCTAGCCTAGAGCTTATCGTGGAGAACCTTAAAAATATCATCGTTACGGAATATGATGAATTTATCATTTTCAGACAAGATCCTGAGTATTTTGAAAGAAATGGACTGCCATACGCCACTACAAAATGTAAATACCCTGATTTTGAATTTGATTTTAACGAGTTTAAAGTGTGTATCATTGAATTTGGAGAGTTCTATGTTTTCTTTGCGACTTTTCATATGAAACAGTCAGATGATAAACTAATGGATTATTTGTTTGATGAGATTACGAGCTCCATTGATGTCATTCCAACGACTAAGGAAAATACGATGTTAACTTGGGAGATTTTGGAAAGATCATACAAGAATAACGGAGTAGACACCCATATTGATACGGATAAAATTCACTTTGAAAAGGAATCTTCATCGTATTGGGAGTCATGGTCTGATGAGAGTTTTCTATTACGTTATGACTATGGTGCGCAGGATGCACAAATTCAAGGTTCAGTAAGGGTTTTAAGTGCAGGAATTGAATCATCGGAGATGACAGATGAGGAATTGACAGATTTTTTATCCGAGAATGAATTGAATTATCCAATTGAGAAAGTTACGTTAATAGGCGATGTGAAAGGAGTTTCCAAAGAGTTTAAGAAATATTCTATTACAGGGTCAGAAGACATATTACAGTTGTATACTACACAATTAGATGGTGAGTTATTATTAATCTTTGCAATCCGAGCAGCGTATACTTCAAGTGCCTTTAAGAAATACTACGAAAGATTCGTAACGTCAATGTATATCTCTGACTAGGTTCAAACAAAGCGTCAATCGGTGTGCTATCTACCAATATTTAGCATTCATTTCTGGGGTATCAATTTGGTTGGCAGATAGAATCTTTTCACTTCTTATATCCTACTTTTTTCCTCGGCTCAGCCCTGTCAACTTCTTTTTGCTGTAAATAATCCACTATTGAAAGAATTCTGTTGTTTTGATCTTGAATGGATTCTTCAATACTATCAATTCTGTTTTTTAAATGGTTCTCAGAAAGCATTATTTCCCGAAGTTGAATGTAAACACGCATTATCTGAATGTTTACAGCAGCGGCTTTGTCACTTTTTAGTACACTCGACAGCATTAAGACTCCGTGCTCGGAGAAAACATAGGGTAACTTACGTCGTCCACCCCAACTTGAAGTCGCAAAATGCGACTTCAAGATCTCAAATTCATCTTCTGTTAGTTGGAACATGAAATCTGAAGGGAATCTATTTGGGTTTCGTTTGACCTGTTCGTTTATTCTCTTCGTTTCTACCTCATAAAGTTCGGCAAGGTCAGAATCAAGCATGACATTCATTCCGCGAATGTGCAGGATTTTGTTTTCAATAATGCCCGTCAGGAGCATTGGATTTTCGTTCATCGTAGGAGGTGTAGGTTAGTACTTCTATTATAAGTTAAGGAAAAATACCACACGAAAGTATAGTCACTTTGTTTAGTTGTTACTTTCTCAGATTTCACCATTATCAGTAAAAAATATCATGCGAAGCCTTCTCTTACTTATAGGATTGTCTCTCCTAATTTCTTGTCAATCTCAGGAAGAACTGAAAGAGACCGATGTTGTCGAAGCCGAAGTTATCATTGATACTGTTGATCCATCCATTATTGATTCCTCTTCTTTGGGAATTGTATTTTCTCCAACAGGGACGTATAATTCCGCAAAGTTAAAAGTGAGAACTGGTAAACGGACTACTAATTCTGGAAAGGACTTTGAGAATTACCTTGTAAATGAAATTATTCCGCATTGGTACGGTACAGAATGGGATTTCAACGGGTATACTGCTATCCCGAATCAAGGAGTTATTGCCTGTGGGTACTTTGTTTCTACAACATTACTACACATGGGAATCAACGTCAATCGATATAAAATGGCACAACAGGCTGGGTTGTATGAGGCTCAGACTCTGGCGCTTTCAGAAGACAACTATCGAACTATCCGTGGAATAGACTCACTGGAAGTTATTTTGAAAAGAGATTACGTTGATGGAATTTACTTTGTGGGGCTTGATAATCACGTTGGATACTTGTACATAAAGGATCAAATACCTTACTTTATCCATTCAAATTACATTGAAGATAAGGTGATGATTGAAAAAGCCTTCTATGCACCAGCATTCGAAAGCGGAATCTATGTTATGGCAGAAATCTCAACAAATGAAGAATTGATGGAGAGATGGAGAAGTGGTAAAACAGTTCCCGTCGTTCTCCCCAAATAAAATGGAATGAAAGCAAGTGATTATTTAGAGAAGAACAGAGAGTCTTGGAACAAAAGAACAGAGGTGCACATAGATTCGGAATTTTACAACAACGAGTCGTTTATTGAAGGGCGTTCTTCGTTGAATTCGATTGAGTTGGATTTATTCGGAGATGTCTCAGGAAAGAAAATTCTGCATTTGCAGTGTCATTTTGGACAGGATTCGATTTCACTCAGTAGAATGGGAGCGGAGGTGACAGGAATGGATTTGTCGGATCATGCAATTAGAACGGCTGTTGATTTGGCTGAGAAAACTGGACAGTCAACTAAGTTTATTTGTTGCGATGTCTATGATCTACCAAACCACCTAGATGAAAAGTTTG
>CAJQOB010000361.1 GCA_905479845.1 uncultured Flavobacteriales bacterium | reverse complement strand
ATTGGCACTCTCATGCTATAATATCCTTGGCTATTTGTCCACGTTTTGAGTCCACCTGGAGTAAGGATTACTTCGCAGTTTGCAATTCCTTCCTCTCCAATATCTAAGCTACAGTTTCCGTTCACATCATTGAAAGCGTAGCCGCTAATGAGTGCTGCATCATCCTCTTGAATGGACAATAATTGATCCGCATTGATGCTGGTCATGGTTTGAACGTAACCTGAAGGCCATTGTATGATTAAAGAGTCTATTGATGTCTGCGAACCAAGTCCAAAATGTTGTATCAAACTGTTTTGTCCGCCAAACCCAGATTGCGAATTGACTTCTCTTATTTGCCACGAACCGTTCGATTTAATTTTTACTCTTGCTCCAATTGCAGATTTATTTGAATTCGTACCAACCAATTTGCATTCAAACCAGTGATTATCGTTTCCTAAATTTTTATAAAACTTGCTTTCATTCGATGAGTGTGTGGCAACGAACAAATCCAAGTCTCCATCATTGTCATAATCAGCCCAGCTATGACCATAAGCCCCGTCATTTGTTTGTGTAATGATTTCTAATGTATTGCTCGTAAAGTTGCCATTTCCATCATTGTCATATAATTTTTGATCGTTAGAAACATAAAGATCCAAGTCTCCATCATTGTCATAATCAACCCAACTGCAACCGTGTGAATTTCCAACATCTGTTACTGCAGGACCCTCGGTTATTCTCGTAAAAGTTCCTGAACCATCGTTGTTATATAAGAAATTAGCAGCATTTCCTGCATTTGAAACAAACAAGTCCAAATCACCATCGTTGTCATAATCTCCCCAACAACTAGCCACACAATTAGCGGCATCTGTGGTAATCACCGTATTCGTCTCTTTCACTAGTTCGCCACTACCATCATTACGAAAGAACAAGTTGTCATCTAAGTTTCCATTTGGCACAAACAAATCCTGGTCTCCGTCATTATCACAATCCGCCCAAGTGGAACCAATCGAGCGACCAAGACTATTTGCAACATCATTATTTTCTACAAGCTCAAAACTTCCTTCTACGTTCCTGTACAACTCGTTATACTTTGTAGGCATAAAGTCACTTAAGAATATATCTACATAGCCATCATTATCATAATCTGCGAAGCACGCTCCATGATGATAACCATTTGATGAAGCGGATGGATCTAAAGAGTTCTCTGAAAAAACTCCGCTCCCATCGTTCATCAATAATTGATTGGATGCCCCCGCATTGGAACAGATGAAACAATCGCGATCACCATCATTATCAATGTCGGCGCAAGTTATGGCTAAACCACTAACGTTACTTTCGTACAATACTCCAGAAGTGATTTTTGTAAACGTTCCTCCATCGTTTCTATAAATAATACTTCCGTTATTCGTCCCGTAAAGAGGGAGTATCAAATCTTGATCGTTATCACCATCATAGTCAACCCATGTTCCTGTCCAAGCATTATTTACTTCCGTAATTGTCTCGGTCACTACTT
The DNA here is from genome assembly GCA_905479845.1 of uncultured Flavobacteriales bacterium. Classification (GTDB taxonomy): domain Bacteria; phylum Bacteroidota; class Bacteroidia; order Flavobacteriales_D; family Crocinitomicaceae; genus UBA4466. The sequence continues at coordinate 9,783 of CAJQOB010000361.1, read as the reverse complement.
CTTCGAATAGGGGAGTTGGACTTTCGAGTGTAAAGTCTTCTACAAATATTTTAGTGACCTCTGTTTGAGTTGACTGTTTCGTACTTCCATTCGAATTTGTTGTTCTCAAGGACACTTCGGTTGAAAGTAGAACCGTATCTTCCATTGGTGTTCCATCATTGTATTCGTCATTGGGGATATACCTTGTGGTAATTTCGTACTCCTTGTTTGGATCCAAATTTACACTAGATTCTAATGTGATTCTGGAATAATGATTGTTTGCTGCTATAGTTCCAGTTTCCGTTGTGTTGTCTGTAATGTTTTTCAATGTTCCCTCAACCGGAATGGCTCCAGACTTGATGATAATGTCCACTTCTGGATTCTCAAGAAAATTCGATGATACAAAGTTTATTTTATTTACAATGGTTACTGTGTCACCTGATTGACTTGCATTACTTGTCGCATTCTGCAGGGAGAAACTGGCTTGCTCGGATGAACCAAAGTACATCATCCAATCATCGCAAAAATTGGTATTCATAACCGCAACAGGATTTGTAGACTGTACGATTAAATAGGGCCTTTCAGGTCCTGAATTTGGATTTCCATTCCCATTATAGATAGATTCCCATTCGTTCTGTGTTAAGTTACAGTCTACATAACCATCATTTCCGATGGTATAGGTCTCAAAGAAGTCTGTTCCATTTGTATAGGTGTCTTTTACAGTTACTGTTGATGAATCCTTAGCAAAAATGTAAAGATGCGTTATTCTTTCTCCAAAAACTGATGAAGTAAAGGGATCTACAACGTTCGTCTGTTTACCTGGTGGTGCCATATAGGCTAAAAATTTTGTACCCGTTGTTGTCCCATCTTCTGAACTTAGCATGGTTGCCATGTCGTAAGATCCTGCCGAACCGTTACTTGTTTCCAGCCAGTTACATTCTAAAATGGAAACTCTTTTATTGCTGGAGCAAGTTGCCCTAAAGACGTTGTCATATGTTGCATTGTAATCTTCTCCAACCCATTCAGCCGTTTCCATATCGTTAAGGGTCCAAGAGTTCATGCTAATCCACATTCCGTTGTAATACCTCTCTAAAAGAACATTGTTTGTGTCGTCCCAAGAAACTATTCGAATTTCCTGCTCTTTAGAAGCTTGATAAGGAACAGTGAAGTAGAACAATTCTCCCGTTGAGCTCCCATTAGAAGAGGTAACGTATCCACCACCATCTCTTTCTCTTTGTTCTAATGCTCCATATTGCACTGAAATGGGTTGGTTCGATTCAATTACATAGGTTCCTCCTTCCTCTAAGATACCATGTCCATCTGTGCTCTGGTAGATAAGATCTTCTCCAACATTTAAATTTCGACTCAAAACAATGTTGTTCGAATACATATCAACATTGGTGTAGCCTGTTGTTTGAGTTAAGACATTGGAAATTTTCCTAATTGTGATAGTTGTACTGTCCGTGAACGCAAAAAGGTTGACATCTTTATTAGTTGAAGCCGATCCAGAACAATATATTATGAATTTTTCTCCTAGCGTTTGATTACTTACTGAAGGCACCCAGTCGTGTTGCCAGTCGTTGTCAGTTGCTTGATATGCAATAACGCCTTTATCACTTGTTATGATGAAATGATCTCCGTCATGAGCTTGGATACCAGCTCCTGAATTGTGTGAGTCATCGTTTACTCCGTTGTCTCGAATGTACAATATATAACTTTGACCTGCCATTAACATACCACTCACAGAATCATCAGAATCTCCATCTTCGGCTCTATCTTCAATGTTAAAAAAGGTACTGTCATGAACAGCCGTGACTACCAAGCAAACATTATTTTGGACGGGGTCATTGTTGGGAGGGACAAAAATGTTAAAGTAGGTGGAAACTCCACCTGTTGCTAAACATTTCAAACTAATTACTAAATACGACGTGCAGAGGATAAAATTTCTCATAATAGTTATAATTGAACTTCCATACGTCAAGATTTAATCCAAACCACTTAGTTTTCAGGTTTACAGTTGTTTATGGTTTTTTGACCAGGCGGGGGGATTGTCAAAATGGGCAATGTTTTCCCAAACTGGGAACAGAATATCGTTGAAAGTAAATTAAGATACTTTTTAGGACATCAATTAATTTATTGGAGGTAGGAGATATTTATGATTCACTAAAATCATCCTTTTTTCATGTCTGAAGTTGTATAGTTTCCGTATCGCTGGCAAAGTTGTTTTTTTTTCGATTTCAGATCAGGGTTAACCTTACTTGCCTCCAACTGTTTTTATGCATTGTACATAATGTTACATAAGACTTTTTCTTTTTGTACCAAATCGTAAATTGGGTCCAATAATGAAATTCTTCAATACCCGTAATAACTATGTATAATCTTGAATCACATATAGTATGTTCAATCTTTTTTGTTAAATGAAAATCAACAAAGATTACTTATAAATATCCGTTCGTCAGGTTCTCTGCTTTAAAGATGTCAGTCAATCGAAGTTAAAAAGGAAAGAAAATGCATCTATTTTTTTTTACTGTCGACAGCCTTTCGAACGCTTCCGTATTGCTCTAGTAGAGCTTTGGCTTCTTCGTAAGAATTATTCAACTCCGCCTGAATCATTTTTGTGCCACGATCAACCAATTTGTCATTGCTCAATTGCATGTCAACCATACGGTTTCCTTTCACATGACCCAATTTGATCATTAAGGAAGTACTAATCATATTCAGAATAAGTTTCTGAGCCGTTCCTGATTTCATGCGGGTACTTCCCGTAACGAATTCAGGGCCAACGACAGCAGTCATTGGGTGTTGAGCAAGTTTCTCTAATGGTGAGCCTGGATTACAAGAGATTGATCCTGTTAGAATGCCATTGTTATTTGCAGTATCCATGGCTCCTAAGACATAAGGAGTAGTTCCTGAAGCAGCAATTCCTATCAGCGTATCGTTGTCGTTGATGTTTTCATTTTGAAGGTCAATCCATCCCTGTTTAGTGTCGTCTTCAGCAAATTCAACAGCTTTTCTCATTGCCTTGTCGCCACCTGCCATTAATCCAACAACAACTCCGTGATCCACGCCAAAAGTAGGAGGACATTCACTTGCGTCAACGATTCCCAGACGTCCGCTGGTTCCAGCACCGATGTAGAACAATCGCCCGCCAGTTTTCATACGCTCGTAGCAAGCATCGACAAATGATTCTATGTCGCCAAGAATTTTTTCAATCGCCAATGGAACGGCTTTGTCCTCATTGTTCATTCCAGAAAGAAGATCCAGTGTAGATTTTTTGTCTAAATCGTGGTGATTCGATGATGACTCTGTGATTCTATCAATCATACTAAGTATGCTTTTTCTTGTCCAGCAGTTAAATCAACTTCCACGCGTTCTTTCAAGGTTGTTGATAGGCTCAATCCTACGAAATTTGCTTTGATTGGAAATCTGCGGTGCTTACGATCGACTAGTGCAACCGTTTTGATTGCTTTAGTTGGGAATTGTAAAATCTCAACGAGAGCAAATTGTATTGTCTTTCCTGAGTTGAAGACATCATCGACCAAAATAATATACGAGTCCTCCATTTCGGAACTAGGCGAAGATAAAACGATATCTTCCGACCACGGCTCGCTCTTGTTTACTTTGATTGAGAATACAATGATTTCGGTATCCGTGTACTTTCGCATAATATCAGCAAGTGTATTGGCTAATACAATACCATTCCCTTCAATTCCTCCGATGAAAACCTTTTGCTCTTCAAAGGTGTTTTCAATTAATTGATGGGCTAAACGCTCCGTTTTTTGCTTGATTTCTTGACTCGATAGTATTTCTTGCATCTCTTTCTAATCAGATATAGTACGAAAATAATAGAATAGGATGGATTAAGTGATAAGTGCGTTCAATTATCTCAAATCACTTTCCATGCTGCGAGTATTCCTCCACGAGAATATCAAATTCGTTGACAGTAAATTCTTTCTCCTGTGGATTCCAGATATAGATATTCACAAAGTTGAGATCGCTTACTGGATTTAAGTACTGTTCCTGTTTAATCACTAACTCATGAGCTACGCCACGTCCTTCTTTGTAGTATTCGTACAGGGGAATGGAATGATATTCTCGATGCGTCGACAAAGTATCGTACCAATCCATGATTAGAAAGACATCTTTTAAGTCGCTTGTTGGTTCTAAGGTCTTATTGATCGTAGTGGTAAAATAGTAACGGTTGTGAGCGTGTTCACTTGGCACTTCAAATTTATGAATGAATCCAAATTCCCGATTTTCGTCAAATTCTAATGGAACTTTATCTTCAGAGTTCAATATAAATTTTGCCGTCCTGAATCCGTGCGGCTTTACATCTTGAACAAATGCGAAATCGTTTTTGCTGGTTCCGTCCAAACGAAACATGGACTTTAAGAAAGTTTCTTGAGTGAATCGACTTGGAGTGATTTCAGCATTGATCTGATACGCTCTGGACCACATGAAGAGTGTGAAAACTGCGGCAAGACCTACGGCAACCTTCCTGAATTTGAAGTCTCGAAAGAAGTACGCGAGGGGTAGAGCGAAGAAAACCAAATGTTCTGAATAAACACGATTACCATAAAATCCACCATAATCCCAACTCCACCAGCAGGACATGATGTAAGTGATTATTACGAGATAAGCGAGCCAGAACGCCACAGTCTGTTTGCTTTTTTTGAATAAGAAGTAACATCCAATCAAACTTAACAGAAGCAGTGGTGCGTGAACGAAAATTCCAATGCGATAACTAAATAGTAGGGACCAGAAGTGAGGTTCATTAAAATTGAACCCTTCACCATCATACGACCAATTCATGATGTTTCCCGATTGCAAGAAGTTCAGCAAGAAGAGGAATCCAATGACAGCGTTGAAACTTAAAAAGCTCAATATTAAGTGTCCATTGGAGAATTGAAACAATCGAGTAAAGAACGTTTTGAGATTCTTCCAGTCTCCCAATATTAATGGGATGGCGAAAATCACTAGGATGTTTAATGGACGAACCAATGTTATAAGTCCTAAAATCAATCCGACATATATAATATGTTTCAGTCTTTCAGATTCTAAACACATCCGAATGTGATATGCAAAGGCAGCAAATAGGCAAAAGGAGAGATGGTGTGAAAAACTCGTTTTGACGATTACAAGGAAGAATACATTCGTTCCGATAAAAATGAAAATGCTTGCAAGTAGAGCAGAGCGCTTATCCTTCATTACGATGTTCAGATACTTCCTCAAGAAGAAAAAGCCCAGAGTAATGTAGAAAATGGAGCCAAGCTGCAAGAGTTTTAGAAACAACATCGAATAACCGGTGATGTCATCTGCGTAAGTTGATTCAATGAGCCATGCAGTCAAGAAAAAAGGCGTCTGCATGATTGCAACACCTGGATAGTATTTGTTAAATGTACGTCCATCTTCACCCTCAATCAAATAAAATGGGACGAAAGAATTGTTGAATTCTTTTTTCTCGACTTCGTACGTTTTCTGAAAGCTGAGATCTTGCTGAATGAAAACTGCAGGGAGGTAGGCGTAGTATCCGCGCCCATCAGACGAGACGATTCTGTTTTTGTAGTTGTCGGATCCCCAAAAGAAACAAGTTATGACTAAAGTCAAGGCTAGTCCTACAATAAATTCGGGAAGCAGTGAGCGGAATCGTTGTTTCATATTTTTCAATCTCATCACGAATTTACGATTTAGTAATTGCAAATCAACAACGATCTTCAAAAGTCAGATTTACAATCAAATTTTTATATATAAAAGGTTTTGAGAACTGAGTATATCACCCCATTAAATAATTATCAACGTAAATTGTTCAAAACATATTAAAAAACGTTTTAGCAGTCATCAATTTTTGTCTAAATTTGCATTCAATTTGGCGCCTGTTTTGGTGCATTTTGAACTCTTTAAAGCGCATATAATGCCGAAAAATAATTCCATTAAGTCAGTCCTAATCATTGGAAGTGGACCTATTGTGATTGGACAAGCCTGTGAATTTGACTACTCAGGATCTCAAGCTTCACGCTCTCTACGAGAAGAAGGAATAGAAGTAACATTAATTAATTCGAACCCCGCAACCATTATGACTGATAAGGTCGTAGCGGATAATGTTTACCTCAAACCGCTTGAACCGGAAAGTATCATTGAGATTCTTGAAAATCATAAAATTGATGCTGTATTGCCAACAATGGGTGGGCAAACAGGGTTAAATCTTGCCATTAAATGTGACGAGATGGGGATCTGGGAAGAGTTTGGTGTCGACATCATTGGTGTTGATATCAAAGCAATCGAGATAACGGAGGACCGTGATCAATTCAGATTGTTAATGGACGAAATTGGTGTTCCAATGGCTCCTCAAAGGCCAGCGAAATCATTCCTTCAAGGAAAAGAGATTGCGCAGGAATTCGGATTCCCTTTATGTGTAAGAGCATCATTTACTTTGGGTGGAGCAGGAGCTTCAATCGTTCACGATCCAGAGGAGTTTGATAACATGTTGGAGAACGGATTGAAAATCTCTCCAATTCACGAAGTAATGATTGATAAGGCTTTACTTGGCTGGAAAGAATACGAGTTGGAGCTTTTAAGAGACGATAATGATAATGTTGTGATCATCTGTTCGATTGAGAACTTTGATCCAATGGGAATTCACACTGGTGACTCTATTACAGTTGCACCAGCAATGACTTTATCAGATACTACATTCCAGAAAATGCGTGATATGGCGATCCATATGATGCGTTCAATTGGAAACTTCGCTGGAGGATGTAACGTACAGTTTGCCGTTTCTCCAGATGAAAATGAAGACATTATTGCAATTGAGATTAACCCGCGTGTTTCTCGATCGTCAGCACTAGCATCTAAAGCAACGGGTTACCCGATTGCAAAGATTGCCGCTAAGTTGGCCATTGGTTACCACTTGGATGAATTGCAAAATCAAATTACAAAAACAACTTCTGCGTTATTCGAGCCAACACTCGATTACGTTATTGTGAAGATTCCACGTTGGAACTTCAATAAATTCCCAGGGACAAATCGCGAGCTAGGTCTTCAAATGAAGTCAGTTGGTGAGGTAATGGGAATTGGACGTTCTTTCCAGGAAGCATTGCAGAAAGCATGTCAATCGCTAGAAATTAATCGAAATGGATTAGGAGCAGATGGACGTGAATTGACTGATCAAGATGAAATTCTACACAGTTTAGAGCATCCAAGCTGGAACCGTTTGTTCCACATTTACGATGCGATTAAGCGCGGAATTCCTTTCAAAACAATCGTTGAGAAAACGAAGATTGATATCTGGTTCTTGAAGCAAATCGAGGACATGATCAAACTAGAGAGAAGAATTGAAAAATTCCATCTAGGGAATCTTCCGAAGGAACTAATGTTCGAAGCGAAGCAGAAAGGTTATGCAGATCGTCAGATCGCCCACCTATTAAGATGTCTTGAGTCAGAAGTATACAAAAAACGTGAAGAATTCAAGATTAACCGCGTTTACAAATTGGTTGATACATGTGCAGCTGAGTTCGAGGCGCAAACACCTTATTATTACTCAACATTCGAATACGAAAACGAAAGTGTCGTAACAGATAAGAAGAAAGTTGTAGTGCTTGGTTCAGGACCAAACAGAATCGGTCAAGGTATCGAATTTGACTACAGTTGTGTTCACGGAGTATTAGCTGCGAAAGAATGCGGATACGAAACGATCATGATTAACTGTAATCCTGAAACAGTTTCTACGGATTTCGATACTGCAGACAAATTGTACTTCGAGCCAGTTTTCTGGGAACATATCTACGATATTATCAAGCATGAAAAGCCTGAAGGTGTTATCGTTCAGCTTGGTGGACAAACAGCATTGAAGTTAGCAGAGAAACTTGAGCGATACGGAATCAAAATTTTCGGAACAAGTTACGAAGCTTTGGATTTAGCCGAAGATCGTGGGCGTTTCTCTAAGTTACTTGAAGAAAACAATATTCCTTTCCCTAAATATGGAGTAGTAGAAGATGCTGAGCAAGCGTTGGAATTAGCTCAGGATTTAGGATATCCTTTATTAGTTCGTCCTTCTTACGTATTCGGTGGACAAAAAATGAAAATCGTTATTAACGACGAGGATCTTGAGCACCACGTAGTTGACATTCTCCGCGAAATGGGAGATAATCAAATTCTATTGGATCACTTCCTTGGAGGTGCGATCGAGTGTGAAGCGGATGCTATCTGTGATGGAGAAAATGTACACATCATTGGTGTGATGCAGCACATTGAACCAGCGGGAATCCACTCTGGGGATTCATACGCGGTACTTCCTCCGTATAATTTGGGAGATTTAGTAATGCAACAAATCATTGATATCACGACAAAAGTCGCGGTTGAATTGAAAACTGTTGGATTGATGAATATCCAGTTCGCTGTGAAGGATGATGTTGTTTACGTTATTGAGGCAAATCCTCGGGCATCTAGAACAGTTCCATTCATTGCGAAAGCTTACGATGAGCCTTATGTGAACTATGCGACAAAGGTGATGCTCGGAGATAAGAAGGTAACTGACTTTAACTTCCAACCGAAGAAAGAAGGGTATGCTGTGAAGATTCCGGTTTTCTCTTACTCGAAGTTCCCGGATGTAAAGAAAGAACTTGGACCTGAAATGAAATCAACAGGGGAAGCAATTCGCTTCATCAAAGACCTACGAGATCCTTTCTTTAGAAAAATCTTCTCTGAACGAAATATGCACTTATCGAAATAATTGATGGTTGAGGCAAGCTTTACTGGGTTAATTCGTACAGTCCTTATCCTCATTGGTATCTTTGTTGTCGTACGTTTCATTGGTCAATTGATGAATGCTAAACGGAATGTGGCAGCCGAGGAACACATGAAGAGACACACAGAAAAAATGAAAAAAGCGCGTGAAAGAACTGCCAAAAATCTCGGTAAAACCACTGTCATCAAGAATGGCAAAAATACTTCTGGAGATGTTGAGGATGTGGATTTTGAGGAAATTAAAGATTGAATTTTCATTGATTCAATTACGCCTTAATAATTTGTAATCTCAGTATTCTTAAAAACAGGGTGTCCACAAGGACATTTTGATTATTTTTATCTGCTCTAATTAGAAACTATACTATGAACGGTATCAAGACTTTTTTCTCGAAACATTGGATGCATTTTGCTGTAATTGCGGTTTTCTTTGTGATAGCGAGAATGTACTTCGCTCCTCAATTTGACGACTACGGATTGGCTCAGCACGATATCAAGCAATTCAAAGGGATGTCAAATGAGATCTCGCATTTCAGAGAAGATGCTGGACAAGAACCACTTTGGACGAACTCAATGTTTGGAGGAATGCCTGCAACGCAGATTTCAGTGGTATATGGAGGGAATATCTTCAAATCGATCACAAGAGGATTCATGTCCTGGTTTCCATCTCCTGTAGGGATTTTCTTATTGCACCTGATTGGATTCTACATTTTTGCACTGTTCATGCGATTGAAACCAATAATTGGGTTGATAGGAGCAGTGGCCTTTGCATTTGCTAGTTATGAAATTGTCATTTTACAGGCAGGACACAATTCCAAAGCAATGGCGGTGGCATTTTTACCCGCAGTTTTGGGAGCTTTTATATATGCCTTCCAGAAAAACTGGAAATGGGGAGCTGTACTGTCGGCTGTCTTTATGGGGTTTGAGCTGTCACAAAATCACTATCAAGTGACGTACTACATGGCGATTCTTCTTCTCGGTTTGGGGATTTACTTCGCTATTGACGCGTTCAAGAAGAAAACGCTTAAAACATTTGCTTTTGCCTCTGGTGGAGTGCTTGCAGGA
>CAJQOB010000360.1 GCA_905479845.1 uncultured Flavobacteriales bacterium | reverse complement strand
CGAATTTGAAAATGGGGTATTGGTAGAGGAAGACACCATTTTCTGGGACAACGGTATAGCACATGATGTCATTACGGAAGTTCCAGATTCCAATCAATACCTGCGATCGATTTATGACTACGAGGGTAAAATCTACATGGAATTGGCCTATGATTCATTGGGAGATTTCATCAGAGTCCAAGAGAATTTTGAAGAAGAAGAGTTTTTTATCATTGATGGCTACACGGTCACTGGGGGAGGGTATGGTAGTTATTATTTCTACAATAGATATGACACCTTGAACAATGAAGCCATGGTTGATTCAACACTTTTGTTCCAATCTTGGTGCGCAGACGATACTACAAAATTATATTCTGCCATGTATCACCCAGCAGACAAACGTTTTGTCATTAAGGGATATAGTGTTCTTGGCTCTGAAATGCTGATCGAGGACAAATCGTACGGGAAGAATTTCGAAAGTTGGACAGGTAAAGAATACATGTGGGTTGGAAATATCGAGATGGAAACAACAAGTTCAGGGTCATTACATGAGTACTACGAACCAGATTCTATTCCTATTCGCCACATTCGCTCTGACGAACGATTCAGAGTTGCGAGTGAATACATTCTTAGTAAAAACGGACAGCCGTATACTGGACCTGTAGAATTGAAATTTGGTGAGAAGAAACTAAAAATCAGCAAGGATGATTTGACCATTTCCTTACCCGAAACTCAATACACCGAGGATAAATTGGAAAAAGATTTGGAGCGCTACCGCAAAACAGGTAAAACAAAGTACCCAATTATCATGAACTTGATCGATCCAACGGAAACAGGAGAGAGTATCGGAAACTACGTCTACTATAATTTCTTCAGAGATCCTCTAGGAGATTTCTTCAACACCAATAGAGGGGATTACTACTATGATGATTACTACGACGATTATGATGAGTCGCGCACAAAAGACAAGGATGCCGATGCTGTGATGACAAACATTGAAGGATTCATGGTTGACGGTAAACCAAATGGTTTATGGATCAGTCTCGATCAATTCGGAGAGAAAATGACTGAGGTGAACTTCACGGATGGAGAAGCTAATGGAGAAGTGATCACCTATCGATATGCATTTCCAAAAGAAGAAAATGAATACGACTGGATGGATTACGATTATGAAAATCCGTTGAGAGATTCGTTCCCTGCAAAACGCGTGCATTATGTTTCGAATGTTTCGAATTATTTGAACGGTAAAATGCACGGAGAAGAAGTTAGTTATTCTTGGTACGGTGATGTAACAAGAAGAGCAAACTATGAAGATGGGTTCCTAGAAGGAAAAAGTATTGAGCGTAATAAATTGGCAACTACTGAAGCAACCTACAGGTACGGTGAACCAGACGGATACGTGAGAACATATCTCACACATCGTCCAGGAGATTCAATTTTATTGTACAATCTCAACTTCCAAGATGGAGTTTTGCAAGGAGAGTCAAAAGCATTTCACACGAATGGAAAACTCGCGAAACGAGGATTCTTTTTGGATGGACGACCAATTGAAGATTACGAAGCGTACGATTCTCTCGGATTTAAATATCACTATGTGAAGTTCCAATATTCATTCCCAATTGAAGAGAAGATCTGGGAAGAAAACGAATTGAGTGTTCGCTATTTGTTTGATTGGCAAGACTCAATTTATTTCGAACCTTCGGATATCACAACATCTCAATCTTTGGAGAAAATTATCTCGAATTTAGGACTCGGTGGAGGATATTTCGAGCGACCTTACTTTGGAAGAAAAAGCTTGGTGGACAAGAGTGGTATTCCTTATCACATGACCAAATATTATCCAAACGATACCATTTCACGAGATGGTGATTTGGATGATGGTCGAAAAGTAGGGTGTTGGAAATACTACAGTTATAACGGAGAATTACTCTACGAAGTACAGTACCAAGATTCAATTATCGAAATCAACGATTCTATCAAGTTTAAGTCGAAGGGGGTGCTTACAGATTTTGATGTTGATGGAAACCCGTTGTATGAAGCCTACGTGATTGAAATGTCATCGAAATACGATTGTGCACACACGGATCATTATGAAATTCGTCAGCTCTATACCAAATGGGAGTCTAATGACTCGTTGGGTAGAATGGACGGTTATGTCCAGAATTTCTACGACAATGGAACCCTTCAGAGTGAAGGGAACATGAAAAATGGCTTACCAGATGGAGTCTGGAAATATTACGACCCTTACGGTAAATTGAATCAATACGGAGTTTACGTTCTCGGAAAAAGAGACGCCCGATGGTTGTCTGGAGACCTCTCCAAAACAAAATACCTAGGGGATATCTGTTTGAATCCGAACCTTCCTGATTTGGAAAAGGAGATCAAATACCGCGAGAACCTTCTTGATATCAAAATCACGAATTACAGACTTGGAAGAGCGATTAACTCTCAATACTATGACATCAACATGAATGCGTTCATGGATGCTGAAGAGGAAGAGGCTGAGGATTTAGAAGAGTCAATGGAAGAATAAATGAAACATCAATTCTTAAGAGGTCGAAAATGGCTTGCCCTAGTTTTGTTTATCTGCGGATTTTCTTTTGCGGAAGCGCAGACGACAGTAGATTCAATACTGCAAAACGGAGAGCAGTTCTATGTTTATCCATTTCGTCAAAAGGTGAAGATCCACGATGATTATTGGAAAATCATTGACGATGATGCCTTTTTTGAAGATTACAACAACTACTTCAATCGCTTCAATGGAGACTGGGATTTCAGTAGGGAAGCGTTTCAGGAAGATATCTCCGATGAATACAGAGAGGAGCTAGAGAAGGAACTTCGCAAACACTGGAGGTGGAAATTAAGTGGGAGAGGTTTTGGTAAGGCGGCTACTCGAACGCTTCGAAATCGACCAGGAGAACTTGTGGAAGTGGAATACGATCACAACAAAGATGTGCTTCCTCCTTTTGGAAATATTCCTGATGGAAAATACGTGCAGCTTTTCGAAGAGTTTTGTCTTGTTGATGAAGATGGGAAATGCAACCCCGAAGCTTATCAAATTGCTGGATACTTCACGATTAAAAATAAAGTAATTGACGGAGAAGCAGTTTGGCTTGATTTCAAAGGTGACACATTGAAAAAGGGGAGTTTTATCAATGGACTCAAAGAAGGGGAATGGGAAATTAAATATCCTTCTAAATTGACTTATTCGATTCCAGGAAGTGACAGAAGGGAATTGAGAAAAGGAGGTTCGATTTGGAAAGACTACGCTGTTGACTATTCAACTTTCAAAAACGGTTTGCTTGAAGGCCCTTATCATTACGATGGATTTCAAAAAAATCAACAAGTCAAAGGAGAATTTAAGTTGGGCGAACCTTCGGGTGAATGGAGATATCTTACTAATTCGGTATTAACGCTTAAAATTCAAATGGCGTCCCCAAGCGATACCACTCTTTCACGAACACCAATTCTTAGAGGTTCATACATGATACAACCTCGAAAGTATTACAGAAAGGTCGGTAAAAAACTTGTTCCGCACGATTTAAGTTGTCAAGAGGCTCCAATGCCTGCATTCCCCAATAACTTTTTTAA
>CAJQOB010000359.1 GCA_905479845.1 uncultured Flavobacteriales bacterium | reverse complement strand
CGAATTCCCAGGAGGGCTTGATTCCATGAAACGACATATTCAAAATTATCATCACGATGGTTGGAGCGATCAGGAATCATCAAAGCACGGCTATGTAAGTTTTATTGTTGAACCCGATGGAGGCCTTATGGAGATACAAGTAATTCACGGAATTTCTCTGGAATTAGATGACCTTATGCTACGAATAATTGAAGAAATGCCCAAATGGGTTCCAGCATGCGGCAGAAACGGATCTGTTCGAAGTAGCGTTCGTCTTCCTATCACATTTGAGAAACCTAATGAATAAGCGATTATTGCTATTTTTGATACACACCAAATACTTGGAATTATGTTAATGGGAGCCGCAATAGGAGCTGTAATTGGACTAATAGTGTACTTAGTACAGACTCAAATGAAAAAGAAAAAAGAAAATTCGGATATTATCGATAATGACTAAAAACTCAAACAATCCAGTTTCGCTTGTTACTGGAGGAGCTGGATTTATTGGTTCACATCTCGTAGATGAATTACTAAAATTGAATCATCGTGTCGTAGTACTCGATGATCTTTCAGGTGGTTCACAATCAAACGTACCTTTAGAAACCCAATTCATTCTTGGCTCGATTACCGATAAAAAATTAGTCAACAAACTGTTCGAAAAATTTAAGATCGATTATGTCTTTCACCTTGCGGCGTACGCCGCTGAAGGCTTGAGTCATTTTATTCGTCGATTCAACTATCAAAACAACTTAATTGGAAGCGTTAACTTGATTAATGCTTCAATCAATTATGAAGTGAAATGCTTTGTTTTTACTTCGTCCATTGCTGTTTATGGTGATGCCGAGTCTCCAATGAACGAAGAAACCACTCCTTCTCCAATGGATCCCTATGGAATTGCAAAATATGCGGTGGAACTCGATCTAAAAAATGCGCATTCGCTCTTTGGTTTAAACTCAATTGTCTTTCGACCACACAATGTATATGGTTCTCGTCAAAACATTGGTGATAAATACCGAAATGTAGCTGGAATCTTCATGAATCAAGTTTTGAAAGGAGAAGATTTGACCGTTTTTGGTGACGGAAATCAGAGTCGGGCATTTACGCATATTGATGATGTCGCTCCTTACATTGCGAAATCCATTGAAAACAAAGGAGCGTACAACCAATCATTCAATATTGGCAGTGACGAAGTTCATACAGTGAATGAATTGGCCAAAGCTATTTCTGAAGTAATGGAAACGAATCCTTCGATAAATCATTTAGAGCAGAGAGAAGAAGCTGTTCATGCCTTTTCAGATCACTCGAAATTTAATAGTATGTTCAAACCAAAGGAAAGCGTATCGCTAATTGATGGTCTTCGCGAAATGTATTTATGGGTAAAAGAGCATGGATCAAAAGAAACCCCTAGTTTTGGCAACATCGAAATTGAAAAGAATCTTCCGAATTCATGGAAAACCAAAATATGACCGAACAACCGCTTGTTTCCATTATCATGGCGGTGAAGGATACTGCACCCTATTTGCACGATTGTATTGACTCAATCATCAACCAAACGTATCAGAATTGGGAGTTAATTGCTGTAAACGATCATTCTTCTGACGCTACACCGGATATTTTAAGAGCCTACTCCGAACAAGATTCGCGCGTACGCTATTTCGATAGTGATAAACCTAAGTTGATTCCTACTTTACAGGTAGCCTACGCTCAAGTGAAGGGAGAATTGATCAATCGAATGGATTCAGACGATAAAATGCCTTTGGATAAAATTGAAGTGCTGGTCGATGAATGGTTGAAATTCGGAAAAGGAACTGTCATTGCTGGAGGAACTGAGCACTTTGTTGACGAAGGAGAAGTGGGTGACGGCTTTCTTAAATACGAGCGTTGGCTAAATGAAGTAGCTCGAACTAGTTCTCATTACCAAGAAATATACAAAGAGTGCGTGATTCCTTCTCACTGTTGGATCATTCACAAAGAAGACTTTGACGCCGTTGATGCATTCAACCCTTTGGTTTACCCAGAAGATTACGATCTCTGCTTCCGATTCTACCGACACGGATTGAAAGTGGTTGGAATTGATAAAATTCTTCACTTTTGGCGAGATCGATCCAACAGAATCTCTCGAACCTGGGAAGAATACAAGGACAACCGCTACTTCGATTTAAAATTGCGTTTCTTTTATGAATTGGATCGTGATCGATCGCGTCCTCTAGTTTTGTGGGGAGCTGGAAGAAATGGCAAAGACATGGCTCGTTTGATTCAATCTTACGATGATACTTTTGAATGGGTATGTGACAATGAAAACAAAATCGGAAAGGACATCTATGGAGTAATTATGAAAGGTTTCGATACCGTTCCCTCAATGGTGAATCCCCAAATTATGGTCGTAGTGTCTTCTCCAGACGGAAAAAAGGAGATTCTGGAACAACTTACTCAATGGGAGAAAAAACCCGTTGATGATTTTTGGTTCTTTGCTTGAAAAATCGGTAACTTTCACTCGAATTTTGTAAACAGTTTATAGGCATGTTGAAATACATTTTCTCAA
>CAJQOB010000358.1 GCA_905479845.1 uncultured Flavobacteriales bacterium | reverse complement strand
TCCTTGATATAGATAATATCCGTGGCAGGAACGGGGAATACTGATAGTGCATCGAATTCTGTTTCGTCAATACTCGCTTCAGCACAAGAAAAACACTGGTCGAAAGTATTGTCTACGTTTCCTTCGCCATTTGCCCATACTCGATTAGCGTAAGTTGAGTAATCCGTATTTGGAGCACATGTCCCACCATTCACCATGTCTGAAACAAGATTCTCCATTGTTCCGTCCAATACCAAAAGGTATTCCAAGGAATCAGCGGGAGCAGGAGAGAAGGTAAAAGTCCAAGTTCCATTTCCGTTATCAACCGCGTCAGGCCCTAAGTTCGGGTCCCAGTTCCAAATTGGTCCTGTCAGACTCAATTGGTTTGGCGTAATGGTTGAATCACAAATTTCAGTTGTTATCACTAGATCATCAATAGCGCATGATACACAACGATCGTAGCTAATTCCAGTGATGTCAACATCTCCAACGTTCCAAATTCGGTTCGCGTAGCTAAAATAATCAGTAACTGGTGCACAAGATCCACCGTTCAGCATATCCTGAATCAAGTTTTCTTGAACTCCATCAACGATCACTAAATATTCCATGTTTGTCGAAGGGGCAGGAGACAAGGTAAATGTCCAAGTACCGTTGCCATTATCAGTAGCGAATGGCCCAGCAGTTGGATCCCAACTCCAGAATGGTCCAGTCATTCTCACTTCAGAGGCACTATCACAAATATCAACTGTAATGCTCAAATCTTGAGCGATTGAAGTAAAGGAGAAAAATGTCATCGAGAGGAGAGCAAATTTCTTTATAATTCTTTGAGTAACTATTTTTTTCATGATTAGAAAATTTTGACGTTCCATTAATATGTACGCAAGTTACAACATTATTGTATAAAATACAATATCTATTTTCGAGAATTATATTTTGAAACGGTAGCCGTCCTCTTCAGCAATTTCAGAGTACTTTTCGGAGTCAAAAGAGAACAATTTTGCAGGTCGATGTTTGACGTTTTGTTGTTTTTCTCCTAGAGCAATTAGTGGTATTGGACGAATCTTCTTTCGGAAGTTAGCTTTATCCATCTCTGCTTCATTCACGTATTCAAATAATTGTTGCATTTGATTTAAGGTGAACTTTTCTGGAAGCAAGTCGAAGCAAATTGGCTCGTATGAAAGCTTCTTCTTCAACAACTCATAAGTTGAGTTGAGAATTAAGTTGTGATCGAATGCTAAATCTGGAACTTCGTGAATTGGTACCCATTTTACTTCTTCGGCAAATGATGAGGCTTCAATTTCGAAGTCGGCGATACGGATAAGAGCAAAATAGGCTGTTGTAATTACACGACCTTGTGGGTGTCGATTTGGATCACCGAAGGTTTGAGCTTGGTGTAAATCGAGATTGCTAAGATTGGTGAGTTCTGTTAGGATACGCGTTGCCGCAACCTGCAAGTCTTCATCTGGATATACCAAATCACCTGGGATGGCCCAATGATTAAGGTATGGCTTCATTGATCGTTTGATCATTAACACATTGACTTGTCCATCTTTGAATCCAAAAATGACGCAGTCAATAGAAAAGGAGTAGGAGAAAAAGTTATTGAAATCAATCTTATACATTGCTCTTCTAGTTTAATTCAAAGTTAAGGTTTTCACCGTTTATTTCCAGTTGGAATTGTCCATTTTCGATCTTCCAATTTCCATTAGTGTCAGAAAACTGCAAATCGTCACTGTTAATGGTAAACTTCACGGTCTTAGTTTGATTTGGTTTCAAATCAATTTTGGCGTAGCGACGTAAACGTTTTCCTGCAGGAACAATGGAAGCTTTCATATCAGAGAGGTAGAGTTGAATCACTTCTTTACCTTCTCTGTCTCCAATATTGGTTACATCAACAGAAACTTGGATTGAATCCGTTCTTGTCATTTTAGTTTTATCAATTGTAAAATTCGAGTAGTCGAACTCAGTATAACTCAAACCGAAGCCAAACTCCCATTCAGGGTCGAAGGCGTCGAATTTGTTCGTTTTACCTGAGCGATCAACACTTTTAGGACGATCATAATATTCGATTACTCCATCGTATTTTGGATAAGTGTATGGCAATTTTCCGCTCGGATTGACATCTCCAAAGATCAAATCTGCTAAAGCTGTACCTCCGTAGTCTCCGGGAAGGTAAGTTTGGAAAATCGCGCGAGCACCATCTACTATGTCGTGAATAACTCGAGGCCTAGCTTCTACAAGAACGAGTACCACAGGTTTACCCGTTCGGTATGCCATTTTAGCCAAATCTGATTGAGCTTCGAGTAATCGAAGAGAGCGAATGTCTCCTGGTTTTTCTGTAGCGGGTAATTCTCCGATGCAGAGAACGATGACATCGCTATTTGCTGCTTTTGATTTAAAATCTACAGAATCAGTAAGATTTGCCGTTTCCCATCCATCATTTAAAACGAGTTCAGCCCCTTGAGAAAACTGACAATTCTCTTCACCAACTTTTTTAGCGATAGCTGTGTAAATAGTTTCGCAATTCTGTGTGTTGTATGAATCATCAACTCCTTGCCAAGAATGTGTCCAGGCACCGTTAATAAAAGTCAAATCATTCCCAGTTGGTCCTGCAACGAGTACTTTTGTCGATTTATTCAAAGGAAGAATAGCATTATCGTTTTTCAAGAGTGTAATAGATTCTTGCGCCGCTTGCAAAGCTGAATTCTTGAATTCTTCGCTTGCAAATTCTGAGTAATCTGTTTCCTTGTACGTTTTTTTGTCGTAGAGTCCAGTAGCCATTTTAACACGAAGGATTCTTTTAACTGCATCTTCCAACCGTTCTATACTTACGTCGCCGTCTTCAACGCATTTTAAAAGTACTTCGCAGTACTCCTTGTATTGAGGAGCATTTGGAACCATACTCATATCAACTCCTGCATTGATTGCCATGGCAATTGCTTCGCTTTGATCGCCCGCAACATTGTGAACGGTCTCAAGCATAAGAAAGTCTTCCCAATCTGAAACTGTAAAGCCTTTAAACCCCCATTCATCCTTCAGCAGGTCCGTAAGTAAAGCTTTATTTGCATGTCCTGGAACTCCGTTCAAATCTCCACTGTTAATCATCAGTGTCATTGCACCAGCATCGATAGATTGCTTGAACGGAGGAAGGTATAACTCTGTCATGAATTTTTGTGGAATCCACGCTGGAGTTCGATCTCTCCCCGTTTGTGGCATACTATATCCTACAAAGTGCTTCAAACAAGAAGCGACGTGATAGTTATCTAAGAAATCGTATTTCGAACCTTGGTAGCCCGTGACAATGCTTTCTCCTAGTTCTCCTGCCAAATATGGATCTTCCCCGAGTGTTTCAAAGAATCGTGACCAAAGAGGTTGACGACCTAGGTCGAGTACAGGTGAGAAATTCCAACGAAGCCCCGTTTTACGCATTTCGTAAGCGGTTATTTCTCCAAATTCGTAGGAGAGTTTGTTGTTCCATGTTGCTGCTAGTCCAATTTCCTGAGGGAAGAGGGTAGCACCAACGGTATAGTTCACTCCATGAATGGCATCGATTCCATAAATAATCGGAACGTTTATTTTCTTATTGAGAAAGGCGTTGTTAACTTTTGGGAGGATGTTATTCCATTCATCTAATGTTAAGGTGTGTGAACTGACGTTTAAAATTGAACCGATTCGATATTCACACAATGCTTCATTGAATTTTGCTGGATCAAATTGGATTGGATCGAGCAATTTTCCTGATTCGTCTCTGGCAAGAAGTGCGTCCAACGTTACTTGACAGGTTTGACCAACTTTTTCCGTTAGTGTCAGTTCAGAAATAATCTTATTGATTTTTTTCTCCGTCTTTTCATCAAGTTCAAAACGCTCTTGGGCGAAAAGTGAAAGATTTGTAAGGATGAATACACAGAGGATCGCGTAAATTTTCATAGGATAGCTTATATGGAATACTACGAAGTTATTTATTTATTGTCAAAAATACAATATCTAGATGGATTACCTCAGGGCAAACTCACACTTTTACTCCAAGTACCTTTAGTAAATATTCCTCATCCCATCCAGCTTTGAGTCTTTTTCCTTTGACTCCTTGCTTTTCAGT
>CAJQOB010000357.1 GCA_905479845.1 uncultured Flavobacteriales bacterium | reverse complement strand
GGAGGAAACCGTTTATGATATCATGAATACACGAAAGTGGACGAACGATAATTTCGAGGTTGAGGAACGAATTAATTGTCAGCTGCAATTTCAGATCAATAGTATCCCTGCACCTAATAGTTTCAGTGGATTTCTTCAAGTTCAATCTTCACGACCAGGATTCAACTCTAGCTACAATACAGTAATTTTCAATTACCAGGACGACGATTTAGCTTTCACATACTCACGTGGTGCAGTTTTAAACTTCTCTGAGAATCAATTTAGAGATAACCTTACTTCAATGTTGGCATTCTACGCCTACTACATTATAGGGATGGATTACGATTCATTCAGTAAAGAAGGAGGAACAAAGTATTTTCAGAAAGCTCAGGAGGTTGTAACATTAGCTCAAACTTCGAGTGCGCCAGGATGGAAATCAAATCAGACTGGAAAGAGAAACCGCTACTGGTTGGTTGACAACGTGCTACATGAGTTATTCTCCCCATTACGTACATGTAACTACGAGTACCACCGAAAAGGAATCGACAAACTCTACGAGAACAAAGAAGAGGGACGTGTGAATATTTACAATGCATTGAACAGATTGGTGAAAGTAGTTTCTACACGACCAAACTCATTGAACTTGTTGAATTTCATTCAAGCTAAAACAAATGAGCTAAAAAGTCTTTACGAAGATGCCGAAGTAAGGGAAAAAACGAAGATTGTGAATCTTCTCAAGCGACTTGACCCTGCGAATTCCTCCAAGTACCAAGAAATACTCGGATGATAGCCTCTTTGCGCATAGAGAACTTTGCTTTAATTGACGAGGTTCATATACAGTTTACCAAAGGATTTACCGTAATTACAGGAGAAACAGGATCAGGTAAATCGATTCTACTCAATGCCTTGAACCTTATTTTAGGTGAGCGTGCAAACTTCTCTGTGATTGGTGACCGAAAAGATAAATCGATTGTTGAGGCTCAAATACAAATTGCAGACTTCGATCTAAAATCTTTTTTTGAGAAAGAAGAATTGGATTACTTCGATAACTGCATTATTCGTCGTGAAATTTCAAAGCAAGGACGCTCCAGAGCGTTTATCAATGATACACCGGTTCAACTTTCAACGTTGAAAGAACTGTCTTCTCGTTTGATACATATTCACTCACAATACAATACGCTCGAGCTAAAAGACGTCAATTATCAATTGAATATTTTGGATTCATTAGCTGGGAATAGCCAAGTTGCGAAGCAGTTCAACGCCGATTTTAGAGCATTCCTGCAAGAGAAAAAAGAATTGAAGTCCATGCAAGCGCAATTGGCAGAGTTGGCATCAACAGCAGATTACAATCAATTTCAGCTGAATGAGTTACTTGAATTAAACTTGGATTCAATTGATTTTGAAAAGATCCAGTCTGATTTGAAGACCGCTGAGAACTCTGGTGATTTAAAGGCTTGCTACGCTGAGTTATCTGAAGGATTGAACAATGATGATGGGGTCATCGATCGTTTGGAAAGGATGAAGAACTTTGTTGCCAAGTACGCGTCATTGGATAATACCTTGACATCTTTGAACGAACGCATCGAAAGCAGCTTGATTGAACTCAAAGATATCGCTCTCGAGGCTGAAGGGCGTTTGGAGGAAATGGATATTGATCCTGAAAGAATTGTGGAATTGTCAGAAAGAATGAACGGTTTCAACCGAGTTCTTTACAAACACAATGTCCAAACACAGGAAGAGTTAATCACGCTTAGAAATGAGTTGGATTCGAGCGCTGTGAATTCTGGAGAGTTGGAATTAGAGGTTGAAAGACGAAAAGAAGAGATAGCGAAAGCGGAGATGCAATTAGCCAAAATAGCTACAGAGCTTCACGAAAAACGCATTAAGGCAGCTCCAGAGATTGAAAAGCAATTAAAGAAAGCGCTGAACGAGCTCAAATTGATTGACACGGAATTGAACTTCAATGTCACGAAAAGTGCTGAAGTAAATGAAACAGGAGCTTCTAAAATTGAGATGCTGTTCAGCCCGAATAAAGGAATAGAACCCGTGCCAATTCATCGAGCGGCGAGTGGAGGAGAGTTGTCACGTGTGATGCTCGCCTTACAGAGTCTAATGGCCGCCAAAACGAAGTTGCAAACAGTTTTGTTTGATGAAATTGATACCGGGGTTTCTGGCGATGTAGCACAGAAAGTAGGAAATACTCTCGAAAAGATGGGGAAAGGAATGCAAGTAATCGCGATTACGCATCTTCCTCAAGTTGCAGCCAAAGGCGAACAACATTTCCGTGTGTCGAAAGCTGTAGTTGGTGGTAAAACGAAATCAAGTGTGGTTGAGTTGAGTGCTGAAGAGCGAGTAGAAGAGACCGCTCGATTAATGAGTGGCGATGTAATCAATGAAGCTGCATTGGAAAATGCACGCGCACTGATGTCTTAAGCAATGAACTTTCGACTTAATTTTCCAATTCAAAAATCAGACTTAGAGATTAAGCACGGAGATAAAATTGCCTTAATCGGGAGTTGCTTTTCTGATTCTATGTCGAAGCATTTCACGAAATCAGGTTTTAAAGTTCTTTCGAATCCTTTTGGAACGATATTTCATCCTACAGCACTCGCGAGTTGTTTACAGGATGTCCTGAACGACAAAGAACACGTTGATATTGTTCAACGAAACGATTTATTCTTTTCCTGGGATAGCGCAGAAAGCCTTGTAGGATCTGATGAACAGGGAATCATTGAAACTGTTGTTGCCAAACGAAAGGAGTTTAAGGAATACCTGAAGTCTGCGAAATTGATGGTAATTACCTTTGGTACCTCTTGGGGATATCATCACACTGAACTGGATAAGATTGTTGGTAACAATCACAAAATGCCATCAGCAATTTTCACAAAACGATTGATGGAGGTGGAAGCTGAAACCAACAAATGGGAATACATTGTCAAACGCTTAAAAGGATTGAATCCTGAATTGAATGTTGTGTTCACCGTGAGTCCAATTCGTCATGCAAAGGATGGATTGGTGAACAACAATCGCAGTAAAGCACGATTGATCGAGTTGGTTCACTCTACACCGGAAGAAGCAGATGCTGAGTATTTCCCATCGTATGAAATCGTAATGGATGAGCTTCGAGATTACCGTTTTTTCAAAGAATGTCGCATTCATCCGACGAACGAAGCCGTGAAATATGTTTGGGACCGTTTCGAGAACACGTATTTCACCGAAGAGTCAAAAAAAATAAGTCAAAAGGTTCGGAATCTCCACAGGACATTTGATCATCGCACTTTGCATCCAGATTCGAATGAAACGAAACGCCATTTGGAACTTAACGAAGAGAAACTACTCTTGTTGAAGGGGGAGTTTCCACTCGTTTACTGGGAGTAGTTGCTTC
>CAJQOB010000356.1 GCA_905479845.1 uncultured Flavobacteriales bacterium | reverse complement strand
CTTGCATTTCCATGTACGATTGCTTTGAGGTCGGTTTGTTTAAAACAGTTATTTGAATGATCATCTTCACCCACAAATCCATCTAAGTTTAAATCCACAGCTAGATCAATCTCAATTTTTTCAATTGAAATAGACAATTCTTCTGCGACTACTTGTGCTTGCTCGTTTTGACAGCTAGCTAGAGCTGTGATAAAATATTACATCGGGTTTGGCCCACTATTTAATCCTCCATCTTCCTCTAGTTCGTCGACCTGAAGTTTCCATTCAGCTCCAGTAATGCTGACTAATGTTGGCCATCCTTTTCCTTCTGCCGTTGCTTTGAATGTTTCTAGGTGTTTGATTTCACTCATATTGCTGTTATTTGAAAAATGTAAAGTTTAATTTCTACCTCATTAGACGAGAGTAGTTTGCATTTTCGACAAAGTAGAATGTCGAGTAAAATAAGATGTGCCTATAGTCTGAATTAATAAAGTGCGGTCTATGCTATATTTTCTTACTTTTAATGTTGAATCCGAATTAGACATATGATTGTATCCAAGAACTTTGTGACAGCGAGGATGTTGTTTTTTACCCTTATGCGAATAAGGGTATTAATAATTCTCACGGTTGTCGCTGCTGTACTATATCACTTCGAAATTATCAAGGTGAACCTTCCTTGGCTCCCTCTTTCTGTTATTGGTACTGCTGTTGCTTTCTATGTTGGTTTCAAAAACAATCAGTCTTATGATCGCTTATGGGAAGCGCGTAAAATTTGGGGGGGAATTGTAAATGACAGCCGAACATGGGGAATGATGGTTGATGGTTATGTTTCCAATTTGCACGCGAAATCGGATAAGAGTGAAGAAGAACTGCACGAAATCAAAAAAGGATTAATTTATAGACACATCGCTTGGTTATATCAGCACAGAAGGCAATTGTTGGTTCACACCTCATGGGAACATGTGGGCCAGGATACTAAACGTGGGGCCAGCTTAAAACGAACAATTCAAAAGAGAGGAGCGGGTTTATTCGATCGTCAAAACGGTAAAGTGGATATGGAACACTTCATTTCATCTGAAGAGTTCGAGCGAATTTCCAAGAACAAGAACTCGGCAACGCAACTTATTAATGAGCAGTCGAGAGTACTGAGTCAATTGAGAGAAGAAGAGGTGATTGATGATTTCCGTCACATGGAAATGGAGAACATTTTGAAAAGTTTTTACACTTTACAAGGTAAGAACGAACGAATCAAGAAATTTCCGCTACCAAGGCAATACGCTAACATGAGTAGAATTTTCGTGTTCATTTTCATGACGCTTCTACCGTTTAGTATGTTACCGACACTGATGGCGGAGGCAGGTGATTACGGTTTATTAATAGGTGTTCCAGTTACGATCTTAATTGCTTGGGTTTATTTCATGATGGAGGCCATAGGAGATTTTTCCGAGAATCCATTCCAGGGCGTTATGTGGGATATCCCCATGTTGTCGCTTTGTCGAACAATAGAGATTGATTTGCGTGAGATGTTGAAGGAAACTGATTTGCCAAATCCTGTTCAATCACATGATGACATATTAATGTAATGCCCATACTATGTTAATAGAAAGATCGATAAAAGCGAAAACATTACTTATCTGGACATGGTTCAACATCGTGTGGCTCTTGACTTTTTCTGGAGGTGTAGCTGTTTTGTACGCCTTCAAAATAATTAAGTTTGAGATTCCTTGGTTACCCGTGTCCGTTATTGCTACGGCTGTAGCATTTTATGTCGGTTTCAAGAATAGTCAGGCTTATGATAGAATGTGGGAGGCACGAAAGATTTGGGGAGGAATTGTAAATGATAGCCGCACATGGGGAATGATGGTGGATGGATATGTGACGAATCAGTTTACCGATAGTGATTTAAGTGAATCGGAGTTACATGAGATTAAAACACGGCTGATGTATAGACATGTTGCTTGGTTGTATGCACATAGAAGCCAACTATTGATTCCTACTTCATGGGAGCACATAAGTCAAGGAAAAAAAGTAGCGAAAACAGCGAAGTACTATCGAGAAAATTTTGGAATAGGGCTGATAGCAGATGAAGCAACAAAAGTCAATCTTGAGTGTTTTCTCCCTAAAGGAGAGCACGACAGACTTATCAACTACAAAAATACCGCTACGCAAATCATCAACGAGCAATCACGGGACATTCAAAATTTAAGAGAAAGAGGTGTAATTGATGACTTTCGTCACGTGGAAATGGTGAAAGTACTGAGAGGGTTTTACGCACTGCAAGGAAAAAATGAGCGGATAAAGAAATTTCCTTTGCCGAGGCAATATGCAAACATGAGCCGCGTCTTTGTTTTCATCCTCATTGCGCTTTTACCATTTAGTATGATGCCAGCCCTTCAGGGAATGGGAGAATGGGCATTCTGGTTATCCATTCCAATTACGGCACTCGTTGGTTGGGTTTATCTGATGATGGAATCCGTAGCAGACTATACCGAGAACCCGTTTCAGGGAATGGCGAATGACATCCCAATGCTCTCACTTTGTAGGATCATTGAAATTGATCTGCGCGAAATATTGGGAGAGACTGATCTACCGCCAAATGTTGAGGCTAAGAAGGGAATTTTGATGTAAAAACCAGCTCACAAGAGCGTGTATTCATAAAAGATGGTGTCAGGTGTGTCGTTTTCTAATTTAGAAAACCCTACTTTTTCAAGAACTTTAATCGATCCGATATTGGATTTTTCAACTCCTCCCGAAATGGATTTTATAGCGTGAGTTTTTTCTGCCCATTTAACAAATCCACCTAATACTTCTGTGCCGATTCCCTTTCCCCAATTTTCTTTCCCGAGTAAATACCCAAATCGGATTGCAATCTTGTTTTTATCGTCACTTTCATCTGGATAAAGGAAAATGAAGCCGAGTACTTCGGGGTTTAATTTGGATTTAATAAGAAGGAAAGCACTTTCGTTGGCTCTCTCTTCTATCCACTCTTTTGCCCTTTCTAAACTGTATATTGATTGCCATCCTGGAGGTAATGAATGAGTGACTTCGGGTGATAAAATATCTTTTGTCCTAGCTGCGAGAGCGATCATGTTTTCCTCATTAGCTAAAGGCATTACTAGTAGCCTTTCAGTGGTGAATGAACAGGGAGGGATGTGCGCGTGATTCATAAAGTAAAGCTACGCAATTAAACAAAATACCGACTTGTGAAGACTGAAATTTTACTCCGCATCAATTACTTCCATTCCTATAAAATCAGCGTCGGCATGACCTGCAAATCGTTTTTGGAAAGGTCGAGCAAATACTTGATCACCATTTAAGCGATAATTAAAGGTGACGGTTTCTGAACCATCAGAAAAGTTAAACTGAACGACCTGTTTTATATAAGTCAAAGAAGGGTCCGTTGTATACAGTCTTCCGCTAATGATCCATTTATCGCCGAGCAAATTTTTTCTGGAACTGATAAATTCACATTCCACATAAATTTCAGAAACCAGTTCGCGAAATTCTTCTTTTTCATCTAGCCCCGTCTTTTCAAAGAATTCTTTTTTTGTTTCATTAGAGGCTGTGTAGTAGAAGATCGTACCTCCTACAGCAGCGATGATTGTTAGAATGCCGATTATGTAAATGATGCTTTTCATAGTGGAAATTTCAACTTGTCTAAAGATACT
The DNA here is from genome assembly GCA_905479845.1 of uncultured Flavobacteriales bacterium. Taxonomy (GTDB): domain Bacteria; phylum Bacteroidota; class Bacteroidia; order Flavobacteriales_D; family Crocinitomicaceae; genus UBA4466. Next base: position 119 of record CAJQOB010000356.1, on the reverse strand, counting down.
TAAAACGTAAATATGATTAACAAAAAAGCCCAACTTGTGAAAGTCGGGAATCTTACGAGTTCAGGGTGGAAGCCCCGTCACAAGTGTCTTTAATAAAATAAAGCCCCTCCAAAATTGAA
>CAJQOB010000355.1 GCA_905479845.1 uncultured Flavobacteriales bacterium | reverse complement strand
TGTCGTTTTTTCCTCTCATTTTGCAAGGTTTTGAACACAAGTTAGCTCAACACTTGCAATTTTGGTAAACTCAAACAACTAGGTTTTCAACAAAATTATGATAGAAATCAATGGGTTGAATAGTTCTTAAGGAACGACTAGTTAGATACAATCAAAGAAGAGTTAAATATGAAGGGCTATATTTCTGCCGGGACAATGATGTCACACAACATCAGACCATCAGATCCGATTGAGTTCAAGTGAACATATTGGAAAGTATTTCCCATTGAAGCATCGAATGGAGCTTTTACCTTAACATAGTTTTCAGTAAAACCGTACATCCAACCATCGTTGTTCTCAGTTTCAAACAGGACTGTGCCTGTTTTGCCTACATTTTCATCATAGAATGCACGCTTCTTCTTATCTGAAAGAATGTGTAACTGTTTACTGCGTTGCTTTCGAATGTGCATTGGGACAGGATCTCCCAGTTTGACCGCTGTGGTATTTGCTCGTTCTGAATAAGTGAACACATGTAAGTAAGAAACATCCAAATCCTTTAAGAAGTCAATTGTTTCCATGAATTCAGCATCTGTTTCTCCGGGGAAGCCAACAATTACGTCAACACCAATACATGTTTCTGGATTCGCTTTCTTGATAGAATGAATTCGATCAGCAAACAAAGAACGCTCATACTTTCGGCGCATTGCTTTTAGCAATCGATCGCTTCCAGATTGAAGAGGAATATGAAAGTGAGGAACAAAACGCTTTGAGTGATTCAGCGTGAAATCAATGATTTCATCTGAAAGTAAGTTCGGTTCGATGGATGAAATTCTAAAACGGTCGATACCTTTCATTTCATCCAAAGCTTTTACAAGGCCAAAGAAATTTTCGTCTCCGCCTTGCCCGAAATCTCCAATGTTTACGCCAGTTAAAACAACCTCCTTGACATCGGTTTTAGCTATTTTTTCAGCTTCTTGAACTGTTTCTGCAATTGTTGCGTTTCTACTTTTTCCTCTTGCAAGAGGGATAGTACAGAATGTACAGAAATAGTCGCATCCATCTTGAATTTTTAAGAACGAACGGGTACGATCACCAATAGAGAACCCAGGTACGAATTCCTTTGTTTTCTTGATACTCTCATTATATACAACAGTATCCTCCGAAGTTTCGTTCTTTTCAATGTGCTCGGCAAGATTGAATTTCTCGTTTGCACCAAGAACAATATTTACTCCAACAATGGAAGCAATCTCGGTTGGCTTTAATTGAGCATAACATCCAATTACAGCAACATAAGCATCAGGATTAACCTTTCTCGCTTTCTTAACTAGTTGTCGACACTTCTTGTCAGCGTTTTCGGTTACTGAGCAAGTATTGATAACAAAGACATCTGGACTATTGTCGAAATCAACACGTGCATAACCAGCATCCTCTAGAGATCGAGCAATCGTTGATGTTTCTGAAAAATTCAGTTTACACCCCAATGTGTACAGTGCTACTTTTTTGTATTGGTTCATTCGTCGGCAAAAATACTCAGTTTAACGCTTTGAAACAAGCTAGTTGATATTGAAGGAGAAAATTCATTTCTTTGAGGAAGTTTATATAGTCAACCAACAGTAAATACCTATAGAGATGCCAATTAGAATGGTCGAGGATGATCCTCAAGGTGGAAAGAAGAAAAAGAGAGTTGCAAGAAGACAAGCATCTAGCGGAAATTCGTCTTCAGGAGGAGGAATCGGTGGCGGACTTGGAAAGGCCGCTGGAGCATTACTTCCAATGTTGTTGAAAAAGCCAAAGCTTCTATTGATCTTGGCCGTTGTCGCGGTTGTACTCTTTTTCCTATTTGGTAAAGGTTGTGATACTTCGGCTCTAACAGGTGATGGAGGAGGAGGAATCTCCAATTTTTTCCGTGGCGGTGAGTTAAATAAAGAAGTGTATGAGCAAACGGAAATCTACGAACCGTTAGCTGACAACAAAAAGAACCCGTTACCGGAAAGAGTTTCTTTGTTGCAGTACGCCCCGAAAAGACGAAATCAAGGGAAGCAAGGTTCGTGCGTTGCATGGGCGAGTGCCTATGCAGCAAGAACAATTTTAGAATCTCGAAGAACTGGCAGAAAACCAGATCAAGTGGCGTTTAGTGCTTCTTTTATGTACAATCAGATCAGCATTGATCACAATACATGTCAAGGTTCTTACATCAAGTTGGCAATGGACAATATGTATAATCAAGGTGCTGTTCCGTACAAGGATTTCGCTTATGATCAGTCGAGTTGTACGAAAGAACCTAGCTCAATGCTTAAGAGAAAAGCAAATGATTTTAAAATCAAAGGTTTTCAACGTTTGACAGAAGACAATCAGTCGAACTCAGCGGAAATGTTGTCAATCAAGCAAAACTTGGCCAAGGGATCGCCTGTTGTAATTGGCATGATGATCGGTGGATCTTTTATGCAGAACATGATGGGCAAAGACATGTGGTTCCCAACGCAATCTGATTACAATAAACGAGGATTCGGTGGGCACGCAATGTGCGTAATTGGCTACGACGATTTCAAAGAAGGTGGTTCGTTCCAAATCATGAATAGTTGGGGAGAAAAATGGGGGAAGAAAGGTGTTTGCTGGGTTCGCTACTCAGATTTCAAACATTTTAATGTCGAATCCTATGGTTTGTATCCAATGGGGGATGCGAAGGCTAAAGTTGAATCGCGTTTTAAAGGAAGCTTCGGACTAGAATTGAATGCTGGGAAGAAGAACATTGCTGTTCAACAAATCAACGACTTCTATTTTGAGACTGTTTCAAGGTTGTCGAGCAAAGACAAATTCAAAGTTGAGTTCACAAACAACATCGAATGTTATACATACGTTTTCGGTCAAGAAACTGACGGGTCAAGTTATGTTTTGTTCCCGTATACGGCGAAACACTCTCCGTATTGCGGAATTACTGGAACTCGTTTGTTCCCAAGGGATCATTCAATGCAGCCAGACGGAACGGGCAAAAAGGATAAAATTGCAGTTCTTATCACTAAAGAACCAATCGATTACTCAGTGGTAAACAAGAAAATTTCTAATGCTCGTGGTTCATCGTATGAAGAGAAGGTGAAAAATGCCTTGGCAGGACAGTATGAAACGAATGTTCGCTTCACAGGTGGAAGAGGAGTTGTTAACTTCGAAACATCTGCGCATAAAGGAAAAGGTGTAGCTTTTGTAATTGGGGTGAACAAATAATCGATCTGTCCGTATAGATAACACGGATCAATCTTATTAAATGAAACAAGACCTTACAATTTCCTTCGAAAGGTTCAGTCATTGGAATGAATTATCGAAAAATGACCAAGAGCTGGTAGAGCAGGCATACGCTGTTAGTAAAACGGCTTATGCTCCGTACAGCAAATTTCATGTCGGTGCCTCGTTGAGGTTATCGAACAATGAAATTATCACGGGAAGTAATCAAGAAAATATTGCATACCCTTCAGGTTTGTGTGCTGAGCGAGTTGCTCTCTTTTATACTGGAGCTAACTTTCCAAATGAACAAATTGAAACACTTTGTGTTGTCGCTGAAGGTGATTTGTTGCCACTGGATAAAATACTTTCTCCCTGTGGAGCTTGTCGACAAGTGATGTTGGAAACAGAAGTTCGACAAAAGAAATCGTACAGAATTATTCTGGTGAGTCAAAACGGTGTTACAATCGTATTCAACTCAGCCGTTGATTTGTTACCCCTCGCATTTGGAATAACTGATTAATTCAGACAAAATGAAATACTTACTCCCAATTACATTTATTGCATCTGCATTCTTGATCTCGTGTTCAACGCCTAAACCATTATCAGGAGGTGAAGAAAATACTTCAACAGAAGAGAGCAAAGAGATTAACATCATAGAAGGAGAGGTGACGCTAAACCTATACTCTAAGGATAAAGCGGATACCGTTGAGAGCTCAATTGAGTATATGTTTTACGAAAACACCGACTTACCTTATCAGGATTCAATAAATCGAATGGTTAAGGAGTATGTATCGAGTATTGCAACCTACGGAGAGGAGTCGATGACTGATAATTCTAATTTGTCCGTAGAATTCATGGAATCAGCGATTGACAAATTCGCTGCGGCCTATTATGAGGAAATAAGCTTGTATGATGAAGACGATTTCTTTGGAGGAGTTTGGCAGACCGAAACTTCAGTTGGAATCTATCAGGAAAATCCAGAATTCGTAAAAGTTTCATTGAACAATTGGGATTATTCTGGTGGTGCTCATGGAAATTCTTGGTCGGAAGAGTGTTTGGTTGATATAAAAACTGGACAAGAACTTAAACTGCAAGATTTCTTTTCCAATATAGATGTTTTGACAGCCAAAGCTGAAGCAATCTTCAGAGCCGATCAAGAAATTCCAGCCGACACAAATTTGGAGGAAGCTGGATTTTGGTTTGACGGTGGTGTTTTCCATTTGAATGAGAATTTTTCCTTCAATGAAAACTCAGTAGATTTCCTATACAATCAGTATGAAATTGCGCCATACGTCGCAGGTATGATTATCATCACAATCCCTCTGGATGAGGTGAAGCACCTACTCAAACGAAAAGTACACTTCTAGAGTTAATATTTAACGCGGGTTTTCGATTTTCTGTGAAACTATTTTATTAACAATTTAGGTCTAATATTGTATTAGATACTTTATCCCAAATTTGAAGGTTTGTTACATGCAGAATTTTATATATTTGCTTTTCGATATTTAAAACAATACCATGGCGGTGAAGGACAAAAAAGAACCTACAAAATCGACACGAAAATCAAAGGTTGCTGGTAAAGCAAAATTTTCGAAGGAAACATATATTAAGTGGTTTAAAGACATGCTACTCATTCGTAAGTTTGAGGAGAAAGCAGGACAACTCTATATCCAACAGAAGTTTGGTGGATTTTGTCACCTTTATATTGGACAAGAAGCAATAGTTGCAGGAACTGCAAGTGCTTGTCAAAAAGGAGATAAACACATGACGGCTTACCGTGATCACGGTCACCCGATTGCACTTGGAACGGATCCACGAGTTTTGATGGCTGAGTTATACGGACGTAAAACAGGTTGTTCAAAAGGAAAAGGAGGTTCAATGCACTTTTTTGATAAAGAAGTAAACTTTGCCGGTGGACACGGTATTGTTGGTGCTCAAATCGCAATGGGTGCTGGATTAGCATTCGCAGAAAAGTACAATGAAACGGATAACGTTGCTTTTGTCTCTATGGGAGATGGAGCTGTGCGTCAAGGTGCCTTGCACGAAACGTTCAACATGGCGATGAACTGGAAATTACCAGTTGTTTTCATCATTGAGAATAACAACTACGCGATGGGAACATCAGTAGAGCGCACAACAAACGTGACTGACCTTTCAAAAATTGGTGATTCTTACGAAATGCCTTCGAAATCTGTTAATGGTATGTCGCCAGAAGCGGTTCACGAGGCAATTGAAGAAGCTGCATCTCGTGGAAGAAGAGGTGAGGGACCAACTTTGCTTGATATCAGAACATACAGATACAAAGGACACTCAATGTCCGATCCTCAGAAATACAGAACAAAAGATGAGGTGGCTGAATGGATGGAACAAGATCCAATTGAGCACTGTAAATCAGTTGTTCTTGAGAATAAGTGGTTAGACGAAAAAGGAATCAAAGAAATTGAGGATTGGGTGAAGAAAGAAGTGAAAGAATCAGTTGAGTTTGCTGAGAATTCACCGTATCCAGAGGCGAAAGAGTTGTACGAAGACATTTATGTCGAGGAGAACTATCCATTTATTGTTGAATACTAGAATACCTAAGACTTGAAATTATGGCTGAAGTAATTTACATGCCGAAGTTGAGTGACACCATGACAGAAGGTGTTGTTGCTGAATGGAACAAAAATATTGGAGACGAAGTCTCAGAAGGAGAAGTTCTCGCGGAAATCGAAACAGACAAAGCGACAATGGAGTTTGAATCTTTCTATGATGGTGTGCTTTTGCATATTGGTGTTGAAAAAGGTCAAACTGCTCCAGTTAATTCTTTACTTGCCGTTATCGGTGAGAAAGGTGAGGATGTAGCGAAAATTTTGGCTGATGCTGAAAAAGAAACTCCGAAAGAAGATGTGAAGGAGGAAGCTCCTACAAAGGAAGAGGTAAAAGCTGCTCCTTCTCCAGTACCTGCAGCGAAACCTGCTGCGGTAGCAACTCCACCACCTGCTCCTGCAAAACCGGCAGTGGTTGAGTCAAATGGACGTGTGTTTGCATCTCCTTTGGCAAAGAAAATGGCTGCAGAAAAAGGAATCGATCTTTCAAACGTAAATGGAACGGGAGAAAATGGTCGAATCGTGAAAAGAGATATTGATCATTACGTACCATATGTTCCAGCAATGGGAGGTGGTAAAAAAGCGCATGTTGGTGTTGAAACGTTTACTGATGAGCCTGTTTCTCAAATGAGAAAAGTGATCGCGAAACGATTGGCTGAAAGTAAGTTCACTGCACCTCATTTCTACTTGACGATCTCTATCGATATGGATAAAGCAATGGACCTTCGTTCTTCTTTGAAAGAAGCGGACGTTAAGGTTTCATACAACGATATGGTCATCAAAGCATGTGCTTTGGCATTGCGTGAGCATCCAACAGTTAACAGCGCTTGGTATGGTGATATCATCAGAAGAAACCAGCACGTGCACATTGGTGTAGCGGTTGCAGTTGACGAAGGACTACTCGTTCCAGTTGTTCGCTTCGCGGATGGAAAAGGAATGCCAGAAATCGGTGCAGAAGTTCGCGAGTTGGCGACAAAAGCGAAAACAAAGAAATTGCAACCACACGAGTGGGAAGGAAATACATTCACAATTTCGAACCTTGGAATGTTTGGAATTGAAGAATTTACTGCAATTGTGAACCCCCCAGATAGCTGTATTATGGCTGTTGGAGGAATTAGCCAAGTACCGGTTGTTAAAAACGGAGAAGTTGTCCCAGGGAATGTTATGAAAGTAACGCTATCATGCGATCACCGCGTAGTAGACGGAGCTTCAGGAGCGGAATTCTTGAATACATTCAAAGCATACATGGAGAATCCTGTGACCCTAATTCTCTAGTAAAATAGAATTAACTTAAACTTAATGCCTAGATTTTATGTCTGGGCATTTTTTTTGTGACCTTGCGCGGAAATTACAGCTACTATAAATTAGTGTAATTGTATTTTGTACTATAACTAAAATGTAGTACTTTCATTAAAACAAAATGCTCCAATTCAACGAGCATAGAATTAACTTAAGAAAAATCCAACATGGAGATAGCAATCATAGCACACGATGGCAAAAAGGCTGAAATGGTTCAGTTTCTAAACGAGCAAAAGGACGTTTTACACAATAACGATATCCAACTAGTTTCAACCGGAACGACAGGACAAAAGGTGGAAAAAGCAGGTTTCACAGTAACAA
>CAJQOB010000354.1 GCA_905479845.1 uncultured Flavobacteriales bacterium | reverse complement strand
GTTCAAGCAGTATGTGGAACTGATACATCTAACTTCGTTGGACCAGTATCTTTCACTATGCCGTTAACAAATGATTCAACGTGTTTGGCTGAAACGCTTCCAGTAGATGGAATTGCGTATTCGTTTGATAACACTGGAGCTACAACTCAAGTAAACGAAGCGAACATTGCGCCTCCAACAACAGGTTACAACACAACTGACGGATGGGGTGACGCTAACGTTACATTTACAACTTGGTTCACGTTTGATGCTCCTGCTTCAGGAAGCATGTACGTTTCTGGTAAAGATGTAGGATTCGACGGTCAAATTGCAATTTACGAAGCAACTGACTGTGCTGACTTCTCAACGTACACATTGGTAGCTGCAAATGATGATGCATTGGACTTCAGTTCTGCTGCTCCTGATTTCAGCGTATGTGGATTGACTCCAGGAAACACTTACTACTTGATGCACGATTCATGGAGTACGTTTACAACAGGTGTTTACTCTATCTCTCTTCGTGAGATCGTAGTCGACGCAGGTGCAACAACTGGTATTATCGATGTTTGTGCTGGTGATACTGTTAACTTGTTTAACGGAATGGCTGGTCAAGATACTGGTGGAGTTTGGTACGAAGCAATTCAAACTGCAAACTTTGCTGATTCAATCTTCCCATCGGCAGGATTGGCATACCAAGTATTCGACTTCGAATATGTAGTTACAGACGGATGTGCTGCTGATACTTCAGTTCAACAAGTTGAGATCTACGGACCTTCAAGTGCAGGTGACGATGGAGTTCTTACTGTATGTAAAAATGAGCCATTGAACTTATTGAATGGTCTTTCTGGAAACGTTGATTTAGGAGGTACTTGGTACGATCCTAACAACACGGCATTGCCAGGAGCAGATGTTACAGCTAGTGGTCTCGCAGGATCTTTCAACTACGATTACATCACTGATAACGGTGTTTGTCCATCAGACACTGCAAATGTTGAAGTAGTTGTTTCAGAATCTTGTGATTACTTGAACACTCAAGAGTTGTTCTTTGGAGAAATGAGTGTATTCCCGAATCCATCTAACGGAATCGTGAACATCACTAACTTCGGTTCAACTGACCTATTTAGTTATGAAGTTACAGACGTAAAAGGTAGCGTAATCGGTGGTGCTTCATCAGCGATCAACGGATCAACGTCAACTGAAATCGATCTTGGAGGGCTGGAAACAGGAATCTACTTGATTGAAGTTTACAACGACTCAGCTAGAAAAACGTTCCGTATTGTTCTTCAATAGGACGTAACTAAAAGTTATATGAAGCGTCTCGATGAAAATCGAGGCGCTTTTTTTATGCAGTTTTGTTAACTTTACAACAAATTCAATTCCATGAGAGTACCATTCAATCTTCAGAAATGGATCGATGAAAATCGCGATCTACTTAAACCACCAGTATCGAACAAAAATCTCTACGTTGAGGCGGGTGATTTTATCGTAATGATTGTTGGAGGTCCGAACGCAAGAAAGGATTATCACTACAATGAAAGTGAAGAATTATTCTACCAGCTTGAAGGAGAAATTACTGTAAAGGTTCAAGAAGACGGGAAAGCTCGAGAAGTAAAAATTGGTCCAGGTGAAATATTCTTACTCCCTGGAAACATACCTCACTCTCCTATCCGTGGAGAAAACACTGTTGGACTTGTGATCGAACGAGTTCGTAAAGGAACTGATATGATCGACGGATTAATGTGGTTCTGTGATGAGTGTAATCACAAATTGCACGAATACAAATTCAACTTAGTTGACATCGAGCATGATTTCCTTTCAAGATTCCGTTCATTCTATGCATCTGAAGATCACAGAACATGCGATAATTGTGGGCACGTCATGGAAGTCGACGATCGCTTTATTTAGGCAACATTTTTCATTTTACGCCTCTTTCGGAACAAAACGATCCCGAAAACCAATGTCACTGATCCCAGACCGATCAGTAACCACGCCATCATTGAGAAAGTACTCGGTGCAATTACGGGTGCATCTGTTCCAATTAAAATCGCGGATGACCAATAGTACGGGTGAGCCCCTGCATCATCAACTTCGCTGCTTGCCAGATAGTCCAATTTCGCTTCATTCAACGATTGTGACGGTGATTGAGTTTCACTCAAATTCTCATAGAAACTTTTCATGATCACAGCATTTGATTCGTGATTCACACTCCACAAATTTGTAACCGTCGATTCTGATCCTGCGTTCAAAAAACCACGAGCTAAACTCATCGGCCCCTCTCCCCTAAAAACAGTTCCACTTCCTGTTTCACAAGCATTTAGAACTACCAAACTAGCTGGAAGATCCAACTTCAACAATTCGTGCGCCTCCAATTTATAATCGGTTGATTTACTGTCAGAGAAAACCATCCACGCGTCATTATTCGTTCCAGAGTTTGTTCCAGCATGAGTGGAGATATGCAGAATGTCGTACCGCTCCGCTTTTGAGAAAAATTGTTTTTTTGTGGCTTTCTCATCTGTCAATTCCTCACCTGAAAACAACGAAGTTCCCGATTCCAATTCTCCTTTTGACTTCGGTAAAAATTCGTATTCTTTAGAATTCTTAAATACTGGTGCTATTCCCAAAAACGACTCCTTGGCATTCTCTCCCAATCCCTCATGGGCAAAAAAGAAAGCCGAAGGTGCATAATGAATCACGTGATCCCGAACCAAGTAATTCAATTTCTTAAATGACCCTCCCTTGGTATCAGAAACCATCGCTTCAAAAGGCAATCCATTCAACATTCCATCGGGCAAAACAACCCAATTCTCCGCTCGATTTTCAACTTCTTTTCCAATCAGGAGATCAAAAATGGATTTTGCTGCTTGACTATAATCCTCAGGACTCGATGAACCGGGAGTATTCAGTGCTCCCATGAACGAAATTGTCCGATCGGTAAGATTCTCTTTTGAAAACTGAGTAAACTTAAACCTTCCCGGAACGCCTGTTATTGCGTAAACCTGACGATCGCCAACGAAGTAGCTTAAGACACTTGCGTTCTTCTTTTTCAATTTGCTTTTTAGTTGGACTAAAGCTTTGCCCTCCAATTTAGCACTTGCCTCTCTTCGATACGAAGGAAACAAAGCTCGAATATCCTGATCCAGGAGTTGTGATTCTTTATCGAGTTCACTGAGTCGCTTCTTCACTCGCAGTAATTCGGTCGTATTATCAGCATTCTCAATGCCCACTTTTTTGATGTCAGATTCGAACCGAGATCGCTGAAACTTCAATGCATTCTGTTTCCTCAGCATGACCCGCATTTTTGGATTCTTCTCCGCCAAATCTTTGAACCCTCGTTCTTCTGCCAGAACAATTGCTTTGGTTTGATCCATTAGTTGGAAAGCGATATCTATCCATTTCGACTCCTTGGTCTCTTTATACAATTCAAAAAGCACCATTAGAGCAGATTCACCAATTTGATGGATTTCACTTGCCGCATCAAGCTTAGAATTGAACTCAAATTGTTCCGAACGCTGTACTTCAACCCAGTCAAAGTAGGTCAAATAGGCATTTACCGAGACATGCAACCAATCATGATTATTTCTTTCTTTTTGATACAATTTATAGGCTGTTTTCGCCTTTTGCACCAATGCTTCCCCGATTACAACATCTGCATATAGATCAGATTTAGCTGGATTCTTCTTGAAATCTGTGAGGTTAATTCCATCAAGCATCGCATCCAAACCAAGTTGATAACCATTAAGTGCCTTGAGCTCAGACCCAATTGCCATCCAAGAATCACTTAAGTCGACAAACGCCCTGGCTAATCCTCTATGTTTATCTGGGTATTGTTCGATGGCAAGCTCCACAGCCTTTTTGTAAAATGGGTGAGCTCGACTCTCATCACCTTTCGAAGCGATAACTTTTCCCATTGTAGAAAGTACCCCAATCTTGTAACGCTTAGCTGCGGCATGATGAAAATCTGACGTATCTGTTGATTGAATGACGCGATCCAGATTCTGAATGCTCTTCTCAGCTGAAACATACCCTTCATCAACATCTCCCTTCTTCTGTTCAGCTTCAGCTTTACTGGAATAGAGCAAACCAAGGCTAAAATTATCCGTTTCGTCCAATTCAATTCCCTTGGAAAACCATTCAATCGCTTCCTCCAATTTCCATGAATTCATGTGAGCTCGACCGATGTCATTGTACGCATTCATCAAGGCTTCAGTTTCACCACTATCCTCGCATGCGCGTTTAAATTTCTCGAGCATAGAAATCGCGATTTCGTTCTCGCCCAAGCGTGTGTAAATATTCCCTAATGGTTGGTAGACATAACGCGCTACTAAATAGCTGGAAGGTTCACACGATTCAAATTGCCTTAATGCGGAAAGGTAATCTTCCTTAGCAGCCAAGAAATCACCCTGTCGTTCGTGATACAAATAGGCGCGATTTGTATAAATCCACGCAAGTTTCTCATATTCTTCGTTGGTAGCGGGCTCCCTCCATCGAAGGTCGATAGCTTCTGTTAATTTATCCACTGCCAATTGGGTTTCCCCTTGATCCCGTAATTCCCGGCTTTCATTTTTCAAATCGGTCATCCATGTCAATAGAGAATCAGAAACAGGACTTTCATTAGCAGTTTTTTCTATGTCTGAAATAGAAAGGTCTTGATGCTTTTGCACCGACTTGTTTTTCTTTGATTGAATCGAAACTCCACAAAAAATAAGCGCTAAAAGCGAAAAAAACAGCACGAGTCGTTTGCCCATGCTGCTAAATTACAGAAAATATTATTCAGCGATTTGCGT
>CAJQOB010000353.1 GCA_905479845.1 uncultured Flavobacteriales bacterium | reverse complement strand
GGCGTTTCGGGTAGTGCGATGTTCTCAATTCTGACAGTAGGCCAATTGTTCCGCCCATCCTTCAAAGAGCGCAAAGTTCCCTTAACAGTGTTATCACGGTCGATGGAGAATTCAATGACTTTGTTGGAATCTCTTTTACCATGGCACGTTACTGCAATCTACATGAGTTCAACGCTAGAAGTCACGACCTTAGCCTATGCTCCATTCGCGTTGTTCAATATCATTGGAATCATTCTGTTCTTCGTTCTCGTTGAACGAGATCTGAAGAAAAAGAAGTATTAGAGATTCTGTAAATCCTGCTGTCGCATTGCGATAAATGACTTCAATACTCGCGAACCGATCCCTGGAATTTCCACTCGGATAAGATATACCCCTGAAGAAATCGGAATTCCTGCATGGTTGATCAAGAGCCAATCTTGAAAGGTCTGAGGACTATCCTTTTTGAATTTCTTAACCAGTTTTCCCTGCATGTTGTAGATTCCGACCGTACAACGCTCAGGTAGATTCGTAATCTTGATTCTCGAATCGAGCCTATTTCGTTCGTATTCCGAATATGCCATGTAAGGATTTGGAACAACATTAATTATCCTCAACGCTTCAGCCAGTTGATCATCACTTCCAGTTTCAGTAGCAATGTCATCCATACCCCAAGAGTACATTGGTCGACTGTTGTTCAAACCTGTTGCCGTGTAGTTCTTGTATTCTTTATTGACACGCAATTCAATCTCGACTTCCGTAGGGAAATTACCTGGATCAATTTCATACCCATTGTTCGCCAAAGGGTAAGAGATCCAAGCCAAACTTGAATAAACAAACTTAGCTGCAGCCTGACTATTACTTTCCATCAGTTGATACTGGTTGTATAATTCATTACCCGCATTTGTCTCAGCATCATTCGGAATATAAGCTGGGAAATCAACAGCACTTCCGAATGGATCACCATGAATTGACTTGAAGTTGTATCCAAACACATAAACAGGATGCATTCCTCCCATCAATGGAGTACCAACACCATCTAATAATCTATCCGTTGGGTTCCACATCATATCTGCGCCGTTTTCATTTCCTAAGAAAGAGTTCTCTCCGAACGCCATGTATAGACGAACGCCGGACTCAACATCAATTGCGTAGCCAGGGAACCACCCCATTCCATCACCAGTGCCATCATCGTTTCCGTACTTATCAACGCTTGGGCTTTGACGCATCTGACCATGCTCCGCTCCCCCAACGTTCAAATTAACATCACGTCCCAGTTCAATCACGGGGCAACGTGTCCATTTCGAGCGATCATTCGTTAAAACAATATCAACACTAGGCAAGTAACTGATTGAAGCTGCATTTTTTACAGATGCTATTGTGTTCGTGTTGTAGTAGGCCATTGGCATGTAATCTGCTTGATATCCAACTAATTTGTGAGGAGAAATTGTTCCTTCCAACAACCCATCATACTGACGATCATTATCGCCACCAATTTGATCTGGATAAGCACATGGGTTTAAGTATTCGAAACCTGGCAAACAATCATCTGCAGTAGGACTGTAGTCGCCTGAACGTATCCAATTTGTTGGAAAAAACCCATTATTATCCTGAACACCCGTTAACCAACGTTTAGAACTATCCTCAAATGTGATGTCCGCGCGAATAGGATCCGTAGAATAACGCTCCACCAACCCACTTCCCAGAGGAGTAACGAAATATGATTCCTGCTCAATTTGAACTGAAATTCCCCATTGCGGAATCAGCTGTTCATTATTGAATTCTATCGTTCGCTCGGATTCTACAGAGTCGAGTAAATCACCCCCAGCGTGATCATATCGATAAATGGTCCATGCCGCCTCTGTCGCATCATTGAACGTTACTGGAATGTCGTAGTCTCTGAATTTACATTGGAAATACCCGTCTGCCACATTCAATGGGTCAATTACTTTGATGTTCAAAGGACCGCGCCCATATTCATAAGTTGGGGCATCCATTTTACCATTCGCAATTATTTGATCCTTGGAAAATTGCGTCAACTCAAGATCGTTACCTCCATTTCCGTAACCATCAACACGAGTAATTCGTGGACTTGATCCATATTCAATGTTCTGAGCAGTACCGTCCGCTTCTGGCGAAGGGTGATGCGGAATTACTTCCAAAATTTTCACCTCTCCAAAAGCCGCTTTTCTACTTGCTATATACTTCTTCTGTTGACCATCCAATAACAATGGGTCCGTTGGGTCATAATCCTTGTACTCGTTGTAGGCGTAGGAAATTGCAACGAAGTAATAACGTTTGAAGTTCACCATTCTTGTTTCACCTTGAGCGAACAAATCATTTGTGATTCTGAATGAATGACGAATCCCTTTGTTTTCACCATCGACACGCTCCACGGGAATACTTGCATTCAGCGACTCATCAAATTCGAAGTTGATAATTCTATCAATGTCATCTTCAATATCACATTGTGCAGCCAGTCTTGCTTTCGTAGGGTCATCCAAATCGGAGATGGAAACATCTGCCCCACTCAATTGGAAAATTTGATATCCTTGGAATCGGTAACTTAAGTCTGCTGTTGGATCTTCCGAAACGATAAATGGGTCAAATTCTATGTACTCTTCTAGGAAGTTATTTGAGTTTTGAGCATTGCTCAATGTTAAGATAACCTCGTTCTCTAACTCTTGAGCTGCCATATCAGGAGCGTGAGGCCCGTCTAATACGCGGAAGCAATTTTCGAATAACTTCTGAGCTTTATCATCTGCTTTCCTCAAAATTTCAACAGATGCAAATGGTGAACCACCTGCAGCTCGCGCCCAAACGACACCAACAGTAATGTTATTGATTGCTCCTGGTTTCAAGACGAACGGTCCTGCAGATTGAACAAATCGTCTATCATACGGAGTATTTCCTGCACTTTCCTCTGTCCAAGGTTGTTGCGGGTTACCGCTCGTTCCCCAACCAAGAGGATCAGTATCTCCAGGGAACATGAATTCACACGGAACCGTCGGATCAGCATCAGCGTCAGAAAGGTGACCCGTTCCTCCGTAGTAGAACGGTGTTCCATCTTTCCAGAATCCACGCAGATAATTGTAGTAATCCGCTGCGTTAATTGGATCAGTTTGACTGATGTTTCCTTGTCCTAAGTTACTGTAGTACAAGAACCTTCTCATCCCAAAACGCTCGTTATCAATGATCGTATCTCCGTAACCTATTCCGTTGAGTGCTTCTCCTGGATTGATTCCATATGCGTTGTCTATTCCGTCATTATCTTGGTAAGGCCCTTCAAAGAAATCTACTCCAACAGCAGGTGGATTCTCTCCATAGCCCAACCATCCAGCGTTGTCGCCATCATAGTTATCTCCATTGTAGTAATACGCCAATCCACGATTCACGTCACAGCCTACATAGTCATCATTCGGATCACCTAAGGCACCATCTGTGAAATAACCGAAATATGTATCGTATAAAGTTTGAGTACCTCTATTGATCAACTCATAGTTGTAAAATGTCATGTTGTTGATCTCATCATTCGATGCGAAAGCAAAAGCTTGCGCTCTAATCTCCATTCCAATCGGATCAGCACCCGTTTCCGTGTGAATGTTCCCTTTGTCATTCATCACCCACCAATAGTTCAAATCTCCATAGAGCGAAACGCGACGATCGACTCCACATTCTTTTGTTTTGTGAATGTCGTGCCAAGGGTAATCTCCTTCTTCCCAATTGTAGGTACCATCTTCGTCTCGATCAAAAAATGGAGCTAAGTAATAATCTTGTCCGATAGAAGGATCACCATGTGCAGGCCATTCCTTAATGATATCTGGAACTACATAGCCTGGATAGTTTTCGGCTTGAGTATTTGTCCCATTCTGAGCATCGTACTCACCCGCTGCGAACCATGCATCAAATTCTCTAATATCGTCTTGTGATGTAATGAAATGTTTATCGTACTTCGAACAATTATCGTAATCCGTTTCAGCTGCTCCTTGCGTCAATGGACCCGTCCAATAATCCTGTCCACTTCGGTAGCGAAGTGCCGCTAATTTCAGCTGATTATTCACATCCGTTCCTCCCAGCCAAAGTGCAGAAGTAAACAATGCCATGATCCCAGAGTTTTTCGGAACCTCGTATTGAGATAAATTTTGTCCTGGAACTTGCCATAAGTTTCCTGCTGTATGCATCAATGCTTTTACATTGTTCAACTCCATAAATGTGGAGGTTGTTGGTGGCGTACATCCAGCGGATTTTTCAAACCCGATTTGAGGAAGTACCTGACCTGCATAAGGCTGTGCGTATGCTAAAGAGCAAGAAACTAGAAATAGTAGCGTGAATATTGTTTTCATAATGCAGCTTTGAAGTACCAAAATAGTGAATTCCTAAGGGTTAAGAAGCAGGAAGACACGCAAATATCAATGGATTATACCAATCCAAACTTTCCTATTTTTCCAATCGCTCAACGAAAGTTACCAGTAAATTGGTGATGTCATCGTATTCCACGAAACTTAACTCTTCGTAAGTATCAAAAACATCGTGGTAATTTTTGTTTGGTCCCATGGTGTAGATGAAAAATGCAGGAACCCCTTTTTCTGTGAACCAATAGTGATCAGAATTTGCTGCTGGGCCGCGCTTTTTAATTCTCGCTAAGAGCTTTTTCTCATCGTTGATCTCATTCAGTAAATTGAACTCTTCTTCGAACAGAGTAGAATTAACAGCAGTAATACCTTCTTCGCCACTCCCCATAATATCTAAGTTGAGTAGAAACTTGATTTTCTTGAGTTTGATTGGAGTATTTTCAACGAAGTACTTCGACCCAACTAAACCAGCCTCTTCCCCAGCGAAAGCGATGAAAAGAATGTTGTAATCAGAAGGATGCTCCTTAAAGTATTTAGCCATTGTAATTAGCATGGCAGTTCCTGAGGCATTATCATTCCCACCTGGGAAGTATGTCGATTCCCCCATTCTTCCAAGGTGATCGTAGTGTGCTGTAAACACGATTGTCTTTGCACACATTTTCTTTGAAGGGATATGCGCAATTACGTTCTGAGTTCGGTACTTAGCAACTTGTTTAAAATGTTGAAAAATCATGGACGGATTGAAAAATTATCGCGAGAAAATAAAGAGCCTCGAAGAGTTGG
>CAJQOB010000352.1 GCA_905479845.1 uncultured Flavobacteriales bacterium | reverse complement strand
ACAAACTCTCCTTCTCCTTCTTCCTCTGGTTCTTTCATCTTACCAGATTCTCCATTCATCTTAACATTTGCGCAAGCCGAAACTGAAAACGCCGCCAACGAAGCCGTAACTAAAAACTTCTTTCTATCCATACTGCAATCTTTTTTAACTAAAATACTTATTTATACTGTACAGTTTGGGCGTAACATGGTTCATTTTGCATAACACAATACAACTTAGCATTCAACAAAAACAGCGTTGAGAAGTTCCCAACGCTGTTCAGCAAAAGTTTAAAAGGTAGGAGATTGATTATTTAACGACTAATCTCTTTGTCACTACATGTGTGTCGTTGTAAATTTTGATATAGTATACTGAAGGACCGTTTTCGCTATCAGAAATCTGCATAGTACTTACTAATGGCGTTCCAAATTCTAATTCAGATCGGTAAACGACTTTACCAGTTGTAATGTTTACGATTTCTACAGTTGATGTTTCCATTTCCGAATTCATCTCAATCGTAAACTCTTTTCCAAGCTCTGCGGGATTCGGGTAAATAGCAAAATCTCCGCTCGGTGGATTTGGATCTAACCCATCGCATCCTTTTCCTGGTAGTACTTCGATTGTGTGAGATGAAGTACATCCGTATTGATTTGTTACGATCAATGTGTACGTACCAAAACCAGAAGTTAAAAGTGGTTGGAAACAACGATTATTTGTCACCAAAGTATTTTGCATTAGGACAGGATCCTGGAAGTACCAACTATAGGTGTATACATCATTTACACTTTCTCCAACAGGTCCACAAAGTTTATAATACTTGTTGCAGATTTTAATCTCATCTCCTAAAAAGATAACTGGATAATGAGATTGAATTACTTCCGTCGATGCCTCTGCAGTACAACCATTAGCATCAACTATTTCCACTGAATAACCACCTTGAGCTAAATTAGAAATACTCGATGTTGTTTCATTCGTACTCCATAGATAGCTGTATGGTCCAACTCCGTTCACAGTAGTCGATATCGAACCTGGATCCTCGTCACACATACCCAACACTGTCAATGAAACAGTTAAATCATAGCTGTTACCTATTTGAGCGCCTACATTAAAGTCAGACGAGCTTGTTGGACAGTTAGAATTAAGATCCGTCACCACTACAGAGTAGCTTCCAGCACTTAAATTCGTTGCTGTTTGTGTAGTTTGTCCATTAGACCATAAATATGAATAATTACCAGATCCTCCAACTGGATTAGCTGTTGTCCAACCTGTGCTAACCTCCGAACATGCTGAGTTTGATGTCACAAATGTAATATCAGTAATATACTGAGCACTATTCGTCACTGATACATTTGCAATATCCGCGGAAGTTACTTGACCAGATACAATTGCATTCGCGAGAGTTGTTCCTCCAGCTTTTATATGAACGGTACTAGGCGTAATTTGAGAATTTTGCAGTGTCATCGACGAAAAAACACTGTGGCAAATAACCTTGAGCGTATAATTCCCAGAAGGAACGCTACATGGAACCATCATATCCAAACTACTTGTCATAGGTTGATACCAAGCCTGAGTACCAGGACAGTTTTTCCCTTCAATATAATTGAACGTCTGAGGAAGTATTTGATACTGATCAGTTCCATTATCCAATACAATTTCAAATAAATAATTCGCAACATTAGTCTCACAAGGGTTACTATAATTTGGAAGACAATTGGCAAGAATTCGATCTACTGTAATTATACTACCACCGGAAACAGTATAGTTCGCGGAGGTCGGTACCAAATCAACTTCATAGAGTCCTACGGTTTGCGTCAGACCTAGATTTGCCATCAATAAAAAAAGAAACAGAAATGCATTTTTTTTCATGATAAAGTGGTTTTAGTTAATAAAATCGACCGCGCTAAACGCGCAAGCCTCATCCAATATTAACCATTAGAAACAAGAGAAAAATGACCGCTGTACAGTTGGTAAAAGCCAGAGGATAAATGGGATACTAAAATTATCCCTTGGGAATAAGTATCACAAAATTACGACGGGAGCTTTTTGCTCATCCGGGAAAATTCATTTCAAAGATTAGTTCATTCGCCGGAGTGTCCAAAGGACGCCATCTATCACGGCAGCCATACGGTCAAAATCGATTGTATCGACCGTATCTGTTGATCTGTGATAGTTTTTATTTCTGTAAAACGCAGTATCCGTCAACATGATTGCGTCGTATTCAAAATGCCAGTAATTCCGATGATCGGAGAAATCGATACCTGTTAACTTCTGAGGTCCCGTAAATTTCTTGGTACGGACTTTCTTCGATTTCTTGTACTTCCCCGAAAAATTACGCGCAAATGGACCTTTGTTCATTTTTCGAACAACTGTGATATAGTCACCCACATTCCCATAGAAAAATCGAAGAAACTTCAACGGATAATCTTGGGACTTCTTTGCGTCCGAAAAGTATCCGATCATCTCCAACGAAACCATTCCGAATACATCCACTCCTCTAGAGTGAAGTGATTCTGCGTGTACGAAACTTCCCATGTATTCCGTTGCAAAAAACGGAGGCTCTTCAAGTGTGTATGCCACAACTTCAAAGCAGTACTTCCCTAAAGTATCGTTCTTCAATTGCTTCATTATTTGCAACAATCCAACAACACCAGTCCCATTGTCATCAGCGCCAGGCAGCGTATCACACACGTCGTAGTGAGCACCAATGATAACGCGAGGTTTGCTTGTATCTCCAATTAAGCCTATAACATTGAAATATTCCTTGTTTCGGACAATGTAGTTCTGTCTGTATACATTCTTTGTGTGTCTTTTGAACTCATTTTCGATGTAAACACCGACCGCTGTTAAAACCGCCGTATCCTTGTAATTACGAAAACCATCGCGGTTTACGATCGTGTCGAGCTGCTCTTTAATTTCTGAACGTGAGGTCTAAGCATTTCCACACAAACCCAACACTAAAAACAGGATACTGAAATAATATTTCTTCATAAAATCAATGAATCTAGGAGTTCAATCGACAAGAATCAAAAACCTTCTTTAGAGCGAAATTAATGGTATTTTTAGGTTTCAACAATCTCCTTATGACAAAATCCTTACTTCTCTCCGCTTCGATTCTTTTTTCTGGACTCTTATCCGCTCAAAACGAAAACTCGCATTTCTGTTCAAAACGTGACGCCTTTGGTGC
>CAJQOB010000351.1 GCA_905479845.1 uncultured Flavobacteriales bacterium | reverse complement strand
GGTTCTTTCGGTGATGTTTGATTCAACTAACTCAGGCTCAAGATTGAAGGAGGCTTCGTTGGGTTCTACTAAAACAGGTTTTAGCCCTGCTCGTTGAATGGCAATAATTGAAGCAATAAATGTGTTTGCTGGAACGATAATCTCATCACCGTCGGATAATATTCCAAGTTCTTTGTATGCTTGAAAAATGAGTACCAATGCATCAAGTCCACTAGCAACACCGACGGCGTGTTTTGTGCCACAGTATTTTGCCCATTCAGACTCGAAATCTGTCAGGTGTTTCCCCATCAAATACCAGCCATCTTTCAAGATTTCGTCTACACGATCTTTCACCTCTTCATTGTGTGAGGCGTTCATGTTTTTTAGACTGAGAAAAGGAACCTTCATGATTTATTGATTGAGTAGTTCGTTGAAGTTTTCCAATGAGTGTTTTTCATCCATGGAGTATCGCTTTCCGGATTTAGAAATAAACCCTATTTGTCGGCATGGATTGCCCACCCAAACAGTATGTTCAGGGATATTTCGATTCACTAAAGTTCCTGCCCCAATCATAGCGTATTGTCCAATGTTTGTTCCCGCAATGAGTGTTGCATTCGCACCAATACTCGCGCCTTCGCTCACTTCAATTGAGCTAAAAGCTTCGGGGTATTGCTTAGAACGAGGGTACAAGTCGTTGGTAAATGTGACATTCGGACCAATAAACGCTTTGTTTCCGATGGTTACACCATCCCACAATTGGACGCCATTTTTAATCGTCACGTCGTCGCCAATGCTAACTTGATTTTCAATAAAAACATGCGAGCAAATATTACAGTTTCGACCAATTTTGGCTTCACTCAATACCACGCAAAATTGCCAAATTGAGGTTCCTTCCCCAATGGATTTGGACTGTACATCTGAGAGTGGGTGAATACGATTATTTTCCATGCTTAAATTCGCTATAATCTCGAATATAGTCCTTTTCGTCGTAGTTTTCCGAGGCTAAACATAGAAGAACGGCGCTGTGAGAGAAGCGAATCGTTCGCCAATAGCCCTCTGGGACGTAGATTCCTTTGTTTGGATTGTCGAGCACGAATTCGAAAGTATTTCCATTCGAATCTTCTAAGGTGAAATCAATTACACCTGAAACGGCAACAATAACTTGTTTCAATTGTTTGTGAGCGTGATTTCCTCGAACAATGTGATTTGGTGTGAAGTAAGTCCAATAAACCCGTTTGATTTCAAACGGAACCAAGTCTTCGTATTGAGCAACGCTGATGTAGCCTAAATCGGGCTGACCGATAGATTGAAACGCTATTTCTTTGGGTTCTTTCATGATCAAGAATTCGCTTTATCTCCTAAATAATTGAAATCATACTCAATAACAGGACGAGTAATTCCGGGTAAGGTTGAATGATGACCCGCCTGACTTTCATTTGCTATTTCGAATCGAGTAATTGGGTCGACTTCCAATAAGATTTCGTGCATATTGGTTGAAATGATAACCTTGAAGGTGTAATGTCCGCTGTTTACTATGTTTCCAGGGATCTTTCCTTTTACAGAATAGACTCCTTTTTTTGAATCGTTTTCAGAACAGAACCACTCGCCATGGTGGAAAACCACAACTTGATCTTTGTTCAGTAACTCGAATGTAACGGCTAAATTTTTCTTTTCACGAAGGTGGTTGAACTCAATTTCGAATGTGAAACCACTGGAAATTGTAATGAAACTGCCGGCCAAAGGAGACACGTCGAAATTTAAAATTTCCGCGTTCTCATTCGCTTTAATCAGATCAGTTTCATGAACACTTCTTCCAAGACTGTGATACGCTTCAACGGCATCCATTTGGTTTCCGTTAAAAACGATTCCCCCCTTGTTTAGTACAATTCCTTTCGTACATAATTCTTTGATCGCAGCAATGTTATGACTTACGAATAGAACAGTGCGCCCTTCAGCAGCAACATCGCTCATTTTTCCAAGACATTTCTTTTGGAATTCAGCATCACCAACGGCTAAAACTTCATCAATGATTAAGATTTCAGGTTCCAGATGAGCCGCAACAGAAAACGCCAATCTCACATACATTCCAGACGAATAATGCTTGACAGGGGTGTCGATAAACTTGGCCACTCCTGAAAACTCAACAATGTCATCGAATTTTGCCTTCACTTCCTTTCTGGTCATACCGAGAATAGTGCCGTTCAGATAGATATTCTCACGCCCCGTTAATTCAGGGTGAAAACCAGTTCCAACCTCCAATAAAGAAGCTACACGACCGTTAATTTCAATTCTTCCAGTGGAAGGTTTTGTGATTTGAGAAAGAACCTTGAGTAAGGTGCTTTTTCCAGCTCCATTCTTGCCAATTATTCCAACAATATCGCCGCGTTTAATTTCAAAATCAATGTTTTGAATTGCCCAGAAATCATCTCCTTTTGCCGCAGCACTTTTGAAAGCATTGGATAGCGCAGAGCGAAGACTTGCATCCTTCTGTTTCCCGATAATGTATTTCTTACCGAGATCACTCACTTTTATGGCTATTTCTTGCTCCATACTACACAAAATCAGCAATTTCGTCTTCGACGCGTTTAAAATACATGAGACTCGTGACAAATAGAATGGCAATCATACCAAACGATATGTACATGAGATTTCCAGGGGCTTCGCCACCGAAAATACTCCATCTAAATCCTTGTACTACTCCAGCCATTGGATTCAGGTAATAAATACTCATTGCCCATTCTGGCATCTGTTCAGCCGCTTTTTCCGCTGGGTATGCCACGGGTGTAATGAACATTCCAAGTTGTACCATGAAAGGGATAATGTGCTGAAAATCTCTAAATCGTATTGTCAGCGCGCTCAGCCAAATACCTACGCCAAGTGCTGCAATCATGCCGATAAAGAGGAAAATTGGAGCCAGCCAAACAGTTCCTGCTGGAGCAATTCCTTCGTAGATCATTAGTACAATCAAAATAAGCACTGTTACACCGACATCTATTAATCCGACAACAGCTTTCGAAAGTGGTACGATTAAACGAGGAAAGTAGATCTTTTTGATCATATTTTGACTTTCAATGATGGACTTTCCAGAATTGGTCATCACGTAGGCGAAATAGGTCCAAGTGATCAATCCACACGTTGTGAAAAGAGTGTGGGGAATGTCTGTCTCTACTTTTGCAATTCTTCCGAAAACGAGCGATAAAATAACCAACGTGACAATTGGTTGAATGAAGGCCCAAAGAAAGCCAATCGTGGTCTGCGCGTATCGTACGCGAAAATCTCTCCATGCCAAGGTAAGAAACAAGTCCTTGTAGCGTTTTAATTCACCAAAACTAGGGAAGAGTTGGCGATGCTTGGCATCAATAATCTTTGTTTTAGGCATATGTAGTTTTCATTCGGTTGAGTCCGTGCTCAACGGCAAATATACGTTTCTTTTCACTATTCTGTTCTAATTTCAAGTGTTTGAAATTTCGACAGTTTCCTCGCTATTATTAACAATTGGTTTTAGTGATAGGATGATCAGCACAAAGGGGAGTAGAGGTGCTCTTAACCGAACCAAAACCCCAAATAATCCAGAAGTAAGTCCCGTTACAAATGCCATGATTAGGACAAAGGATATTGCGAAGAGTAGTAATTCATTATTTTGAATAAATCGGAATTTCTGCCTTGGACCTTTTGAGAAGAAAACAAACAGGAGGTACAGGATAAGCATACTCTCCAGTCCGTTAAAAATTAACGATGGCGTAAGAGCTTCCCAAATGAAGGGGCGGAAGATACCCGCAATAATTGCTAATGGACTTGCCTGTATTAGTCCTAGTGGGGTATATTGAATTTCACCAATGCTGTATCGATTCTCTCCGTAGGTAACGTTCGTTGCGAAGTCACGCTGCGTAATTGCTGCTTGCTGGAAGATTTCATTCTGCTCCAAAAACTCGGCTTCTGACCCTCCTGAAAGAGCCTGAGATATGACAATAAATCCACCAACGATAATACTGAAACGAACAAAAATGACGGCCTGTCCACCGCTTGAAATTCTCTTTGCGATTGCGGTACTATATGCAAGTACTAAGGCCAGAATCGTTACGTATAAAACTACCGGGCGAATGTGATAAACCAAGGAGGCAATGAAGACAAACATTAGTAGTGCGCGCAGGCGATGTTTGGAGTCTTTCGAAATAAGAATGAAGCCATTATAGACCATTAATACTACTCCAACGTATACGTACGTATCTTTAGAAATACCTGTACACCAGAAATTCACTGAGGGAAGGAATAGTAGTCCGATAGCAAGGTATAACTCAGGAACAATTTTCATTCTTCGAATGAGTACGAATAGTTTCCATGTTGCCGAAGCAACGAAATAAGATAGAAGTAGCGTAGTCCCGATGAAGCTCTTAAAGGTTAAGAAAGATAAAAGAGAAGTAACCTTGCATACAAAGAATCCCTCTGGCTCTCGATAAATCCATCCAGGGGGATAACCCGTTCGTGAATTAAAGTACTGTGAAATAGAACTGTCTGTCGGGGTAGAGAGCATTTGATCAAAATACAAGCCCGGATCTTCAAGAAAAAGATTGTTTAGAGCAGTTGTGCCGTGGTAATATGCGATGGTATCACCTCCGCCGTATGCTAGGATAAAGAACAGTACAAATGCAAGACTGAAAAAGAGCTTCACGTACACATTGTACATGTAGTATTTCCCTTCCTCTCCGGGGTATCGACTCTTTCTAATTTGTGCAACGACCAATATGATAATCAACCACAAAAATGCGGGTAGCAGCTGAAATAGACTAAAGTAGTTGACTTGCACTATTCGTTTTTATCTGATTATTACGAAGAAATCCAGATTTTGTTCAGGTTTTCCCGTAAGTATTACTAATTATTGGTGATGATACGGTTCACCCTTCAAAATGGTCAGCGCACGGTAAATCTGTTCAATAAAAAATAATCGAACCATTTGGTGCGAAAACGTCATTTCCGAAAGACTAATTTTTCCATTGGCTCTAGCATACATTTCTTCAGAAAAACCATACGCCCCGCCAACTACAAATACAATAGATTTCCCACCTTGATTGAACTTCTTCTGAATGAATTTGGAAAAGCCCACTGAATTGAAGGACTTCCCATTTTCGTCCAACAAGATGAGCTGAGTAGAGCGGTCAACCTTAGCAAGGATCAACTTTCCTTCTTCAGCTTTGATTTGATCTTCGCTCATTTTTTTTGCGTTTTTCAATTCAGGAATCTCTATCTTTTCAAAAGAACAGTAATGCTTTAATCGCTTCAAATATTCTGATTCTCCTTCTTTTAAATATGAACGCTCCGTCTTACCAACACAAATCAATTGTACTTTCATACTTCAAATTTACGATTATTAGTCCTTGAGAAAAGCGTATCTTTCGGCATAAAATTTGTTCTTAGTTCAAAAAACTTATCAATATGAATCTCGTATTTTCTTTACTTGCGTCCATAATGTTGTCGATGAACCTTACTACGAGCGTTCCTTATTCGACGATTGAGAAATCCTTTGAAGCAAACAATGCCAAAGTAATCGTCACTTTGGGTAAAAGTAAATTGTTGATAAATGTTTTGGGAAAGGAGGGTGCATACAGTCAGTCTCAAGCGAAATTAATCTTACAAGATTTCATGTCGAAAAACCCTTGTAGCTCCTTCGAGTTCATTTTTAAAGGGAAAGAATCGAATGGGGGCAGTTTTGCTATAGCCAATTACAATTCTAGGTCCAGTAAATTTAGGGTTACCATGTACTTCAAGAAAGAACAAGGCTCCTACAAAATTGAAAATCTGACAATCGAAGAAGATTAGCTGAGCTCAGTGTAATTTCATCGAATAAATTGTTATTCCAACCGTATCGAATCTCTATAATCTTTATCTTTGAATTATGATAGATGAAATTATTGAAAACGCATTTCGCGAAGATATTGGAGAGGGAGATCACTCAACACTTTCTTGTGTTCCAGAAACTGGAATTGGTACAGCACGATTGCTGGTGAAAGACAATGGTATTATTGCTGGAGTTGAATTGGCTGAGAAAATTTTCAAAAAATACGATCCAAACTTAGAAATTGAAGTATTCATCAAGGATGGTGAACCTGTGAAGTATGGAGATATTGCATTTATCGTAAAAGGATCTTCTCGATCTATTTTAAGTACTGAACGACTCGTGTTGAATTTCATGCAGCGTATGAGTGGAATAGCGACTCAAACGAGTGAAATTGTTAAGCTGATAGAAGGAACATCTGTTAAACTTCTCGATACGCGAAAAACAACTCCTGGAATCCGATACATGGAAAAGTGGGCTGTTCGAATAGGGGGAGGCCACAATCATCGTTTTGCTCTCTACGATATGATTATGTTGAAGGATAATCACGTAGATTACGCTGGAGGTATCAGACCAGCGATTGAAAAAGCCAATAAATACTTAGCTGAGACTGGAAAGTCCTTGAAAATTGAAATCGAGGTAAGGAATGAAGATGAATTAAAGCAGGTGCTTGAGGTAGGAAATGTCGATAGGATTATGCTTGATAATTTCTCTCCAGAGCGCATTGTTGAAGCGTTGAAAACAATTCCTGACACTTATGAAGTGGAAGCTTCAGGAGGAATCACAATTGACACAATTAGAGGATACGCTGAAACAGGAGTAGATTATATCTCCGTTGGAGCCTTGACGCACAGTTTCGAAAGCTTGGACATGTCTCTGAAGGCTGTTTATGAGTGATTTTTAGGATCGTCAAGTACATCTGAATTATCTGATTTCCCTGAAATCAAACTAGGGCTAAGGAAAAAGGAGATTCCTGTTATTCCCAAACCTGCGATCACAATGAATTTGTGATAAGGCCAGTGCATGAATTGAAAAATCAATCCTACAAATAATACGAGGCTTCCAAACCAAAATACAAGGTTGAAAGTAGGATTGTGTTTCCCAGACTGAAAACTGAACAAATTCAATACTAGTGCGGCTGCCCCGGCGACCATAAATACAATTCTTGCCGTCGGTATTGAGATGTATTCGTATCCAACTCTGGCGAAAAGTACAATTGCCATTAAGAAGGCAACAGCAAAACAAACACTTGCAATCCGTTTTATTATCATACTCTAAACTAAGAATTATTCTTTTCGGTAGTTGTTAATAATTGAAAAGTCCTGCACATCAACATGTGAGTCCATGGGTCAATTTTTAGGTAAATCAATTTTTGGAACACATTTTGAATAGTAACTAGCATAACCAGAAAGAAGTGACTACAATTGATTCTTTCACAAAAGCACGAAATATGAAAAGTTTAACAATTATAGGAATGATGTTTTGCTCCGTTGGATTGTTTGCACAGCAATCGTCCAGTGTAGATGCTCCGAAAAAGGAAAAGGTTTGCGTGATTGAACGTCCAGTGTCTAACGAAAGAGTAAATATGAAACTTGCACCAATGCGACATGTAGATGCTCGAAAAACGAGTGTTCGTTGCGGAAAAGTGAAGCCAGCGCGTGAAGCACAAGCGAAGGATCAAAGAATGATTGTTCCTTTAAAGAAGAAAAATGTTAAGGTTGATGCAAAAATGTAATTCAATCAAATAATACTGCAAGCGATCTAGTTCCGGTGTACGGAATTGGGTCGCTTTTTTATTTCGACAACTTGAACTCTCGGATGTCTAATAGGAAATCAATGTCCTCTTCGAGTTTGTTTCCAATCACAATAACATTTGTTCCAGCCGCTCGAAGTTTCTCCATTTCTTTCAGAGATCGAATTCCTCCACCTACGATTATTGGAGTACTCAATTTGGATAAATCTTGAATAACTGAAGGAGGGATGCTTTCTTTGGCTCCGCTACCCGCATCCAAGTAGATCAATTTTTTCCCCTGTAAAACTCCAGCTTTGGCAGTGTTTAAAATTATCGACCCATGATCTCGAGGGATTGGAGTCGTTTGACTGACGTACGCCACCGAAGATAAATTCCCGCCATCTATTAATATATAAGCTGTCGGAATAACTTCTATATCCATGGCATAGACTTCCTGAGCAGATTGAACATGATGTCCAATTAAATAATCGGGATTTCTTCCGGAAATCAAACTCAAATAGAGTAGAGCATCTGCTTTGTCAGATATTTGATTAGAATCACCAGGGAAAATAACGAGGGGTAGGGAAGAGTGCGTTCTGATATAGTCAATCACTGATTTGAAGTCCTCTTGCAAAACAGTGCTGCCTCCAATGAATAAATAATCCACATTGGCGAAGGTTGTCTTCTTCAACAAGGCGTTTAATTCTTTCAAATTAGAATACTTGTCAGGATCAATGAGCACGGCCACTTGACCCGATCGTTCCTTAAACTGATTATATATGTTATTCGATCCGTTCAACTTTACTGTTGTTAATTGAAACTACTGTTCCATGGTGATCAAAGATATCCAATTGAACTGAAAGTGTATGATCAGGATTTATAATCTCACCTAACCACGACCCCGAATTCGATTTCGACAAAATCAATTCTTCCTTAAAGATGATCTTTTTCCTTCCTGCAAGTTTGTATAGTGCTTCTTTCGCCGACCACACTCTTGTCATCTCGAGCTTGTTTGTTGTATCGAAAGAATACCGTTCAATGGGAGCAAGAAATTTTGGAAAGATATCGAGTATATTTTCTCTTGGTGTTTCAAGGTCCAAACCAACCAAGTAATCTTTGTTGAAAGCAAGGCCAACCAAATAAGAGGAGTGGCTAATTGAAATGAAACCTACACCTTCTATATATGGTGCACCAATAGAGTTGTACTGTATGTGCTGATCTCTTAGAATTCTCTTTTTCAAAATTCGGGTTGCAATGAATTCCCTTCTGCGTCTGATATGCTTAAATGTAAGAAATCGTGAAAGCTCAACGTCAGAAAGATGCTCGGTGTATTCGTTGGGTTCAAAGTCATCATAATCCATGAGGTGGATTTGGGTAGAACCGCTAGAAATTTGCCAAAAATTGAATTCGTTCATGCCTTGCAAAGGAACAAAAATCTATTGGTAAATAACTAGACGTGTATAATTGAAATGAAATTGGAAGTTTAGCATATTTATGTCTCGATTAAAAGTTCATACATTTGTTAAATAAGGTTAAGCATAAATGAAATTTAATTTTTATTAACAATTAAGAGAGTGAACACGAATTTTTCTATATTTACGGGCTTTCTAGGAGGAAAACGATTTAAAAACAAACTATACTTATGTTACGAAAACTTAGCTTAGTGTTAGTAAGCGTCTTGCTTACAATGTCTTATGGGTTTTCTCAGACAGGTCTCGGCTCCCTAAAAGGGGTGGTCTCAGATGCTGATTCAGGGGAACCAATTCCATTTGCAAAAGTTGTCATCAAGAGCGGTGATAACATTAAAGCTGGAGCCGAAACCGATTTTGACGGTAAGTTCCAGATTAACTCAGTTACGGCTGGTACCTACGATGTAGAAATCAGCAATGAAGTTGAGGGCTACAAGCCACAAAAAATTGAAGGTGTAAAGATCACCTCTGAACAAATTACCTTCTTAGACGATATCGCTCTAGGAAAAGGTAAAGATGTCTTAGACATCGAAGAAGTTGAGGTTATTGCCTACAAAGTTCCCCTTATTAATAAGGATGGTGGAGCTTCAGGTTCAACTGTAACAAGAGAGGACATTGCTAGGCTTCCTGTGCGTTCTGCGGCAGGTGTTGCTGGAACAGTAGGGGGTGTAAATGCCCAAGAAGGTTCTGGGGACATTAGTGTTCGTGGTTCTCGTTCAGATGCAACTTACTTCTACATTGATGGTATTAAAGTACGTGGGTCTTCGAACCTTCCGAAATCAGCAATTGAAGAGGTTAAGGTAATTACTGGAGGTTTGCCTGCAAACTATGGTGATGCAACTGGAGGTATTATCTCGGTAACTACACGTGGGCCATCTGCTCAGTATTTTGGTAGTATTGAGGCAGTAACTTCTGGATTCTACTTCAATGGTAAAGATCCTGATGGATACGACGGAAAAGTTTTTGGACTTGATAAATATGGTTACAACCTTGTTGAGGGAATGTTTTCTGGTCCGCTTTGGATGCAGAAAGATTCTTTAGGGAATAAGACTAAACCAAGATTAGGATTCTTGATTTCAGCAAACCTTACTGATAGATTGGACGAACGTCCACTTGCTGATGGTGGTTGGAGAATCAAAAAAGAAGTGCGTGACGAGTTGTTGGTAAACCCACTACGTCCTACTTCAACTGGAACTGGAACATTCCATAATGCTAACTTCTTGAGAACTGAAGATTTCGAAAAAGTGGCTTGGAGAATGAACACGAGAAACACGAATATGTCTGCGCAAGCTAAGATTGATGTTAATACTGGACCTTCAGTAAACCTTTCTTTCGGTGGATCGCTTAACTATTCTTTTGGAAATAACTATTCATACGCTAGTTCATTATTGAACTTCCAGAACTTTGGAGCATTTAAATCGTTAGACTGGCGTGTATTTGGACGTTTAACTCAGCGTTTTACAAATAATGTAGAGGGAAGCAGCTCTAAAATTAGAAGTGCGAACTACAGTATTATGGTGGATTACTCGAAATCAACAGAGGATTTCTTCGATCCTAAACACAAATACAACATCTTTAACTACGGTCACGTAGGTACGTATACTACAACACGTCAACCTTCTTACCGTTTCGATTCAGAACAAAACCTTTACATACACGATGGATTCCAAGATATAGTAGTTGATTTCACTCCATCTGAAACGAATTCAGCTTTGGCTGCGATCACAGAGCAGTACTACAACATTTACGCTGACAACCCATTTGGGAATTACCAGAACTTATTGCAAATCCAACAAGGTAACGCATTGAGAAACGGTGATACTCCTCAAAGTGTTTACAGCATTTGGAGTAACATTGGTACACCTTACAACTACTTCGGTAAAACTGAAAACGATCAGTTCCGTGTAACTGGTTCAGGTTCTGTTAACATTGGAGACCACTCATTATCATTAGGATTTGAGTACGAGCAACGTTGGGATAGAGGTTGGACTTCTGGAACAACAACTAGCGGTAACGGTAACGGACCAATCGGAATCTGGTCTATTGCTCGTCAATTAGCAAACTTCCACATTACTGAGCTTGATGAATCTGCTGCATACGTAACTGACGCTGGTTCTTTCAAACAAGTTACTTACGACAGGTTGAATACTGGTTACGCAAGTGAGTCAGGAACTGGTGAATACGGTGGAGCTCAAAACAACGATAACCAATCATTCTTCGATTACAACTTGAGAGAGTACCTTTTCACTAATGGATGGATTGGTCAAGGTGGAGACGGATCAGATTTTATTGATATTGATCAATACGATCCTAACATCTACTCATTCGATATGTTCTCTCCAGATGAATTATTGAACAGTGGTAACTCATTTGTTTCTTACTGGGGATATGATCACACAGGACAGAAAGTAGGTGGAGCTACAGATATTAACAAGTACTTTAACGAGTTTGATGATAACGGAAACTACAAACGTTTCGTAGGAGCTTTCCAACCAATTTATATGGCTGGTTACGTTATGGATAAGTTTGCCTTCCGTGATATCGTATTCAATGTTGGTGTTCGTGTTGATGTATTTGACGCAAACCAACCAGTATTGAAAGATCCATGGTTATTCTACTCTGCTAGAACTGTTGCGGAAGCGAAAACAGAATTGGCAAACAACTCTTCATTGACTTGGTTGGAAAACATTCCAAATGCAATGGGAGATGATTACACTGTTTATGTTGATGATGTAAACAATCCAAATGCAATTAACGGTTACCGTTCTGGACAGGTATGGTACGATGCAAATGGTGTTGAAACAGAAGATCCAACGATTATTAGAGGTTCTGCTGGTATCCAACCATGGTTGTTAGATCCATCGCAAGAAACTCCATCTGCAGATGCATTTGAAGATTACAAAGCACAGGTTAATGTGATGCCACGTATTTCATTCTCATTCCCGATTTCGGATGAGGCGGCATTCTTCGCTCACTATGACATCTTAACGAAACGTCCAACTTCTGGATTCCGTTTTGATCCATTCCAATACCAATTTGTGAATGATCGTAGTGCGATTATCAACAACGCTAACTTGAAACCAGAAACTACAGTAGATTACGAACTTGGTTTCCAACAAGTATTGTCGAAGACATCTTCATTGAAAATTTCAGCGTTCTACCGTGAGCAAAGAAACAACGTACAGTTGATGAACATCTTCGAAGCATATCCTTCAACATACAGAACGTACGGTAACCGTGACTTTGGTACTGTTAAGGGTATGACGATTGAGTACGATATGCGTCGTACTGGAAACATACGATTGAGGGCTAACTATACATTGCAGTTCGCAGACGGAACAGGGTCAGATGCAACATCTGCATCAGGACTTGTTAACGCAGGACTTCCAAACTTGAGAGCAATCTTCCCATACTCGTTCGATCAACGTCACGCATTCGCTGTAACGATGGATTACCGATACGGTTCAGGAAAAGATTACAATGGTCCTAAGATTAAGGATGCTGAAATCTTTGCTAATACAGGTTTGAACATTGTATCAAACATCTACTCAGGGTCTCCTTACTCTGCGCAAACGGTAATTACCAATCAAGGACAGTTCTCTCCTCTTAACTCAGGTTTAGATGGAACAACGAACGGATCACGTCTTCCTTGGCAATACAGATTGGATTTACAGTTGGATAGAACATTTGATTTAGAATTTGGAAAAGAAGGAAAGAAGAAAGCTACTTTCTTGAACGTATACCTTCGTGTAACAAACTTGTTTAACCAATTCAACGTACTGAACGTTTACCGTGCAACTGGTAACCCAGACGATGATGGTTACTTGGCAGCGGCTGCGAGTCAGACGTCGATTCAAAATCAATTGGATGAACAATCATTCAGAGATTATTACAACATGAAAATTCAGAACCCATTCAACATCAGTTCGCCAAGAACGATTCGTTTGGGGGTTAAATTTGATTTTTAATATTCATAAGAGAGTAAATTATGAAAAAGCAATTAATAGCAATAACGTTAGGAGCCACTGCACTTTTGTGGTCAAATGATGCCCTGTCATATTTGGGACCTAATGATCACAGCGGAATGAACCAAGGTAACAATGGGAATACCGTGTCATCTGAAGCTAAAGGAGCGAACTGTTCGCCTGCCACAGCTCGATTGACAATGGAATTCAACGATGTTAGCGCGTTCATTGAGCAAGGTGGTAGTATGTTCCAAAACCGTCAGGATGGAACTGCGGCATATGAAATTCCAAAAGGAAGTGGTCTGAAAGCCATCTACGCTGGTGCCCTATGGATGGGTGGTACTGATGTTAATGGTCAATTGAAATTGGCTGCGGTTCGTTATCGTCAAGGAAATGATTTCTGGGCTGGACCATTATCAGTTAATCCTGGAACTGGAAACTATAACCCTAATCAACCGGTAGGTGATGACGCTGTACGTCCATTTGGAGGAGCGAACATTGATCCAGATCAGTGTACTGCTTATGATGAGTTTTACACAATCAGAAAGGCTGAAGTAATTCAGTTTAACATCTGGTGGGAATGTACTAACGGTGTTGCCGTAGAAGGATGTGAAGAAGTTCAACAGCCATCTGCAGATATCTTGAACCGTATTTATGAGTGGCCTGCTCACGGTGATGTTAGTTTGGAACAAGATTTTTACTTGGCACCATTCTACGATCGTGACGGAGATGGAAACTATGATCCAGTTGGTCAAGGAGATTACCCTTGGTACGATGATATCCTCGGAAGAGATGATATCGTATGTGGTGTAGATCGTAGAATTTCACTTTTCGGTGATGAAACTCACTGGTGGGTATTCAACGATAAAGGAAACATTCACACTGAAACAGGAGGAGATCCAATTGGTATGGAGATTCGTGCTCAAGCCTTTGCTTTTGCAACAACGGATGAAGTGAACAGAATGACGTTCTACAACTACGAGTTGATTAACCGTGGTACACAGACGTTGTTTAATACATACTTCTCACAGTACTTAGATGCGGATATTGGTAACTTCAACGATGATTATTCTGGTTGTGATGTATCAAGAGGACTTGGTTACATGTACAATGGTGATTTGAATGATGAAACAAATGGTGCACCTGGTTATGGTGAGAACCCTCCAGCAATTGGTGTTGACTTCTTCGAAGGACCTTACCAAGATGCCGATCAAAAGGATAATGTTGGACCTTACTTCGATACAATTGCAGATTCAATTGTAACGCCAACAGTTCTTGAAGCGATTAACGATGATGGAATTGTTTACCAAGGAATTGGTGTTGGAT
>CAJQOB010000350.1 GCA_905479845.1 uncultured Flavobacteriales bacterium | reverse complement strand
CTGTCGCAATTGACGAAAACAGAATCCAAGATGTGGCAGCTGAAGCAGAGATTTTCAGTTCTCACATGTCGATGGACGACCAGGAGAAACTTGTTGAAATGCTCAATGGATTAGAAGAAAGTCACCTTGATTTGATTGAACTTCGCTTTTTTCAAGAATTGAGTTTCAAAGAAATTGCAGAAATATATTCGGTAAGTGAAGCGACGGCAAAGATGCGAACTTATCGTATATTAGAAAGAATTAATAAACAGTGGAAAAACGAGGAATGAGAAAATTCACCGTAAATAAAGACAAAAAGCAGTTAGATCCTACGGACGCGCAAATCAAGCGTCACAAGGATTTCTCGCGTCTTCACCACGACTACGAAAAACTAACGAAGCGTGGCAAGAAGCCATTGTACCGCGATCCAAAAATGTTCTTGTTTCTGTTCATTATTGGAATAATCCTCCTATTGATTTTTCTTGGCGAGATGTAGCAGGTGACAGTACTTTTCATTAACTTTCTTGTATGAAAAAATGGCACCTCCTTTCACTTCTATCCGTCTCAATGATGTTCGCTGGATGTTCAATTCAACACTACTTCATTTTAGGAAATTCTACTGACCAAACCATCTCGATCAAGTATTCGCTGGAAGATGCAAAAAGCGACAAAGCTCTATTTTCGCCTAGCGGAGAGGTTTATCAATCTACAAGAGAATATTTCCCGAATTGGGAGCACCAAATACCATATAAAGATCTGAATAATTCGGATAACGATGTTTGGATTAAACTCGGCCCGAAAAGCACTCTAGTATTCGGAGCACTCTCCAACGAAAAATACGACAAAACAACCATGACCAGTTCTTCTGGAAAACGCTTCAACTTAAAAGAAATGACCTTCTCAGTGAATGGTGTTGATTATCTCATCGATAAAAACAATTTCAATGATTTCTTTTTGGAAGATGGAGGAACATTCAAATACGTAATCCAACCATGATAGCTGAAACAAAACGATTAATCCTTCGTGAATTGCGTCAAGACGACGCCGAACATTTCTTCGAGTTGAATAATGACCCGGAAGTGTTGAAATATACTGGTGACGTAGCTTTCAAATCGGTTGAAGAAGCTCGAGATTTTCTAAAAAACTATTCTCACTATTCCGAAACTGGATATGGACGCTGGGCACTAATAAGAAAGGATGATCTTGAATTTATCGGCTGGTGCGGACTCAAATTAAACGAAGAAGGGTACGTTGACATCGGGTTTCGAATTTTCAAAAAGTACTGGGGAAATGGATACGCAACAGAGGCTGCCCAGAAATCCATAGACCTTGGGTTCAGTAAATTTGGATTGAGCGAAATCATTGGAAGAACAGCGAATGACAATCATGGCTCTTTCCGAGTCTTAGAGAAAATTGGAATGACCTTTTTCAAGAATGGAGAATGTCATGGAATTGAGAATGCCTCATATTTCAAAATAGAACGACCTTTTACTAAACGGACGTTTAAGATTTTGAATTAATGCCTCTATAGCTCAATCCTAAGAACCAGTTCCGATTCACGTACATTTTTCGTAACTTGATCGATTAAACGAACACATTTGAATACGTCGACTACCTTTCTAGCTCTGCTCCTTCTCTTTACGAGTTCGCTTGCGTGTGCACAAGACATTCACTGGTCGCAGTTTGACGCCAACCCGATCTACCAAAACCCTGGAAATACGGGTCACTTTAATGGCGATGTACGGTTCATTGGAAACTATCGCGATCAATGGCGCAGTGTTACGGTTCCGTTCAATACCATCAATGCTACAGTAGATGCAACGCTTCCTTTCAATCGAAATTTGGGAATTGGCGGAATGATTTTCCATGATGTTGTCGGCGATGGACAGTTCCGAACAGTTGAGTTACAGGCAAACATTTCCTATTTATTGAAACTAACAAGTGATTCAACGCACATCTTACGACCCGGAGCTAATTTCGGATTGAATCACCGCCAGCTTAATACAGATCAATTCTATTTCGATAATCAGTTTGATGGAATTCAATACAATCCTTCTCTTTCAAGTAATGAGACCTTCGCAACAGACCGAAGAAGTAATTTTTCCTTTGGAATAGGGACAATTTATGAATACTACCAAAACGAACGATTCAATATTACAGGTGGAATCGCACTCTTTAATATTAACCGACCAGACCAAGGATTCTTTGCAAATGAGATCCAAAGAGATCGGCGATTGAACATTTTCGCAAGAGGAATTTATAAATTGAACTATGACTGGGATATCCTCCCAAGTATGCAATTTTCAGTTCAAGGAGTTTACCGCGAATTCATGATTGGAGCTCGAGCAAAATACACGCTCGTAAATCGATTGGGAGAGTATCGTGCGTTGTACGGAGGACTTCATTACCGAAATAAGGATGCAGCCTTTTTGTCCATTGGTATGGATTACCAAAATTGGTTCGTTGGCATGAGTTACGACATCAATTTCTCAAAACTTGTACCTGCCAGTCGACTTCGTGGTGGATTTGAACTAGCCGTTCGCTACATTTTAACTCGTTTCAAACCTAAAAAGATCGTACATCGAATATGTCCAGATTATATTTAATCGTATTTCTGATTTTCGGGAGTTCGTTCGTTTTCGGGCAGAGCAAGTTACCGAAGTACCTCGATTTTGCCAAAAAGCAATACGACAAGGGCGATTATTTCTATGCCCTCATGTATTATGAAAAGGCGCTCGATTTGGATTCGAACACCGTCGATATTCTCTGGAGTTACGCCGAGACACTTCGCGCCTACAAAGATTATCGAAAAGCGGAATTTTACTACGACAAGGTATACGAAAAGGAATCAGGAAAGCTCTACCCTGCTAGTCTTCTGAATTTGGGCTTAATGCAAAAGCAAAATGGCAAATACGATGAAGCCATTGAAACATTCAAACTCGCGAAGAAAAAGTACTACAAAAACAAGAAAGGTTACCTCTACAAGAAATCGAAGCGTGAATTAGAAAGCACCATTTGGGCGACTTCCGCTATGATAGATTCTGAAGATGGTAACTTCGACCGCCTTCCTGAGACTGTGAATACAGTAAACTCAGAATTTGGTCACGGGATTTACAACGATGAGTTAATTTTCTCAAGTTTGAGAGCAGATTCTATTAATTCGGGGGAAGAAGTGTACAGCCCAGAATATAGTACATCTATCTACCGAAGTAAGAAGACAGATGTAAGTTTTGAAAGCTCGGAGCGCATCAAATCCCTGTTCATGGAAAAGCTGAGTACAGGAAATGGTTCATTCTCTTTGGATGGCACACGTTTTTATTTTAGTCTTTGTTCAGAGGAGAACTTTCAGTATCGATGTAAAATCATGGTTGCCCAATTCGGAAATAATAAATGGTACGCAATCGATTCTTTGGGAAGTATCATCAATGAGCCTGGTTCTAACACTACTATGCCCTGCATCGCAAATTTAGCAGGTCAAGAAACACTCATTTTTGCTTCAGATCGTGAAGACTCTAAAGGAGGGTTGGATTTGTTTTATAGTCCGATTCGAAATGGGAACCAATATAAACGAGTAAGAGCATTAAAAGCGGCTAACAGCTTGGATAATGATGTTACTCCATGGTGGGATGATGCTCAACAACGACTTTACTTCTCGTCTTCATGGCACAATGGCTTTGGAGGATATGATGTATTCTATATGCAGTATACGGATCGATTTGGAAAGCCCGTGAATGCAGGTCAACCCATGAACAGTCCCGCAAATGACCTCTATTTTTTCAAAGATCAAGACACAAGTTATATCACATCGAATAGATTGGGCGTAATGTTCAGCAAGAACCCAACATGCTGTAGTGACATCTTCAGTTTCAAGCCACCGAAAATAATTGTTCCTCCTACCCCAGAAGAAACATTAGCGGATTTGAACAAACGTCTTCCTGTAACTTTGTACTTCCACAATGATGTTCCGAATCCACGAAGTTGGGACACAACATCACGGGTGAACTACATAGATTCGTACGATGATTACACGACGATGATAGACGAGTACAAAAAAGAATACTCTAAAGGATTATCAGGACAAAAATCAAACGAAGCCGAAGAAGACATTGAAGATTTCTTCATTCAATATGTCGACAAGGGGGTTTCAGACTTGGAGCTATTCCGAAACCTATTGATGGAAGAATTGGAAAAAGGAGCCAAGATCAACATTACTGTAAAAGGATTTGCGAGCCCACTAGCTAAAACTGACTATAATGTCAATCTAACCAAAAGAAGAATTGCTTCTTTAGTAAATTACATGTCTGAATATGACGGTGGGATATTTCGACCATACTTGAATGGAACGGCTCCAAACGGTGGAAAAGTTGTCTTCTCGCAAGTACCATTTGGGGAATA
This sequence comes from uncultured Flavobacteriales bacterium, assembly GCA_905479845.1. Lineage (GTDB taxonomy): Bacteria > Bacteroidota > Bacteroidia > Flavobacteriales_D > Crocinitomicaceae > UBA4466. The sequence continues at coordinate 8,441 of CAJQOB010000350.1, read as the reverse complement.
CACGGCAAATCAACTGACAAGTGACAACCCGAATGATGTTCAGAATTCCGTTTACTCCAGAGCTGCGGCAATTGAACGAAAGATTGAGATTCAAAGCGTAAGTTATTTAGAAGATGATTCTGAATTCGCTTTAGTTTCAAGCAAACCCGTTATTGATGCTGGAAAAGTACAACATGGAGAACTTATCACAGGAACGTTTGAAGTAAAAAACGACTCCGATAAGGAAATGAAATTCAAAGATATCCGAATTCCTTGTGAATGTATTTCAAGTGAACTTCCGAAAGCAACACTTGCTCCTGGCGAATCCATGAAGATACAAATGGACATTGATTCCAACTATTTGATGGATTTTTTCGTGAAGTCAATCTATTTGGGAATTGAGGGTTCTGACCAAGAATTGCGACTATATATTTCTGGAACAGTTGTTAAGTAATTCGATCCCATTTCCAACAATTAAAAGAATAGCTTTTATTAATAACTCTTACTTCTTTTATTCAATGTATTTGCGCATCTTTATGTTAAGTACAACCAATTAGATTAAAAGAAAAATATGAAAATACAATTCAACACAGATAAGAATATCACTGGAAAAGAATCACTTGAGGCATTTGTCGCAGGAAGAATCACTGATGGTTTAAAGCAATTCGATGAAAAAATTACTAGAATCGAAGTTCACCTTTCTGATGAAAATGCTCACAAAACAGGAAAAGAAGATATTCATTGCAAGCTAGAGTCGCGTTTAGAAGGACTGCAGCCAATTACGGTAACAGGAAAAGGTGAAACTAAGGAGAAAGCGGTAAGCGATTCAATCAGCAAAATGAAAGCCGTATTATCTACGACTTTGGGAAAAATGAAAGAACACCATTAGAGTTAAGTTGCTCATATCGGTTATCTATTAATCGATATGAGCGCCAAGCTCCGCTTTTAACAGACACACCAGAACTTCTCTAAGAGCTTTCGACAAGAACTCTGGATCAGATTATTATTGTAAAAGGAAGAGTAAACATAGCCCACTCATCTTCCCTAGATTCAAATTACTATTCCAAAAATCAATCTTTTCTGAAGTAGCAAAGGAGTGAATCAATCTCAGGTTACAAAGAATATCGTAAATTTGAGCAACTTTTTAGTAAGATGCCCGAAGAAAATACAGCAGCAGTAGTTAGCCCAGTACAGAAGAAACCTCGTTTGAAGTTTATTGATATGGCGCGCTCCATTGCGATATTGATGATGCTTGAAGGACATTTTACAGGTGCTGCGCTGGCCTGGGAATACAGAAACACGGACTACATATTATTCAAAGGGTGGCACTTACTTCATGGCTTAACATCCCCCCTATTTTTTACGGTCACTGGTTTGATATTTGTCTACTTATTAGTTGGACAAAAACAGGAAGTTCCGTTTTGGAAGAACCCCCGTGTTAAGAAGGGAGGACGGAGAATACTTCAATTACTGTTTTGGGGATATTTCATCCAGCTCAATCTCTGGGTAATTGCAAAATCAATTTACTACGGTAGTGAATTTCACATGGATTGGTTTTATGCATTTCATGTGCTTCAATCAATTGCCGTTGGGCTTCTCTTGGTTATATGCATTTACGGTGTTTATCGTATATTCAAGTTTGGAAAGCTCCACTGGTACTATTTACTCGGTGGAATCGTCATGCTTATCTTGTATTCATGGATGAAGCAGTACATCAGGTTGGATGAACAGCTGCTAGAAAGTGGTGTAGCTACTCAACCTTCCTACTGGCCATCTGGAGCTCCAAAATTTGTTCAGAATATGTTTTATGGGCAATTCTCCACGTTTAGTTTCGTGCGAATGTCTTTCTATACCATATTTGGAGGAATGATTGGTGCACTTATTCGCACGTATGAACACAAAGTTCGCGAGTGGTGGTTCGGAGTTGTTGTAATAATTGTGGGGCTTGTGATGAGCATTTTCATTCGCGAATTCTTCTGTTTGGTTGATGATTTTACTGAATACATAGGTCTAACAGAAACAGGAGTGTTTGAATTGAATTCAACTTCAATGTCAAGATTAGGGCAGGTCATCGTTCTTATTGGAGCCCTGATACTCGTTGATCGTTCATTCAACGTTAAAGCACCTTTGTTCCTGAAAGTGGGACAAACAACCTTCCCAGTTTATGTGGTACACGTAATCATTCTATATGGAGGTGTACTAGGATTTGGTTTAAAACCTGACGTATTCGATCGAAATTTATCCCCATATGCAGCTGTTGCAATTTCAACGGCGGCAATAGCTTTATTCGTATTGATGGTGAAATACATTGAGCCTCTTGAAAAGATCTACTATTCAGTAGTTCATGCTCTACGTTTAAAGAAACGACCGGAAAAGAATTAATCTCGCTCCTTTCTTCTTCTCCTCTTTGGTGATATGAAATTTACTTGTCTGTAATACGTTCTGGTATCGCCACAAGCCGTTACAACATCAACGCGGATTTTGTAATTCTCACGTTTGGCAAACTCATACGTCCCAGCGTTACCCTCACGCGTTTTACCCTCCTCAAATGTCCAAGTAATAGACTTTGCCTCAGGAAAGCTTATATCGTAGTTAACAATGAGCTTATCATCATCGTTTTCGGTGTCCAATTTGATATGTGCTCGGTCCAATTTGTAGTACTCACGTTTTTCCGCAACAACAGTATGAACTGCTTCTCGAACTTTGCCTGCATGTCGTTCCTTAACGATTCCAACGCCCTTCTCCTGCTCCACTCCGAAAATAGACTCAAAAAATGTACTAGCGATCAAGTAAGAGCCAGTCTTACTCGGGTGAGCTCTATCAGGAGCGTAAAGATCTAAACACTTTTCCATCTTTACTTGCTTCCAAACCATTCCCACAGGAACCACTGGTAAGTTATACCTATCTCCTAGGTATCGATATCCCTCCTCAATCCTAGTTGCCATTTTGAGGTACGTATCCGTTTCTTCTCTTTCGAGAAATCCTTCTTCATAACCCCACGTCATGTAAAACAAGACATTGGTACAGGCATTATTCTGATAAATCGAATCAGTGAGTTTATTAATGAAAGGAACCGTTGCCGTATCGATATGATTTGGTTCAAACGTAAGCTCTCGACTGTATCCTTGAAGAATAACATAGTCCCACTTTCTTTTCTTGATTGCCTCATAAAGCTCTGGACGTTGCGAATGCACTTGAAAAGATGCTCCAGATTGAGCACACTTTTCTACAATAACATCCATTCCAGCGTCCGTTGCAATTTTATCGAACATCTTCGGCATATTATTCATATGCGTATAACTGTTCCCAACGAACAACACCTTGATAGGTTCAGACTGAGCTGCAACCGTGCTTGTAGCAAATAATGCTAGAATTCCATTAAAAAACTTTTTAAGCATGATATCCCTGATTGATGTTCTTAATGCCATAGGTTTGGTTTAGTTGTTCTTGCATGTACGAGCAAATTTCAAACCAAGTTACATTCATGACCTTTAGGCTAATCTAATTTTCTCAGCGATCTGAGCCAATTCTTCATGAGAAAAGGGAGTTTTTTTCTTTGTAAAATCCATGTCGTGAAGTGAATCAATTGGAATCAAATGAACATGCGCATGTGGCACTTCAAGTCCAATTACAGTAACCCCAACTCTATTACACGGAACCGCTGCCTTCAACTTCTTCGCAACGGATTTAGCGAACACCATCATTTGAGCGAGGTGATCATCTTCTAAGTCGAAGATGTAATCCACTTCCAGTTTTGGAATAACAAGAACATGCCCTTCTCGCACTGGTGTAATATCCAAAAATGCCAAGAATTGATCATTCTCAGCAACTTTATGGCAAGGCAACTCACCATTCACTATTTTGGTGAAAATTGAAGCCATTATCGTGTAATTTCTAAGATTTCGAATTTAAGCGAGCCATTTGGAGTATCGATGTCGGCGATTTCACCAACTGACTTACCGAGTAAACCTTTACCAAATGGAGATTCGATACTGATTTTTTTCGCTTTTAAGTCTGCTTCGTTCTCTGCTACGATCGTGTACGTCATTTCCATACCGTTCGCAACGTTTTTGATTTTAGCAGTCGATAAGATGAAAATCTTCGTGTGGTCAATTTCTGAATCATCGATAATACGTGCATTCGACACAACCTCTTCCAATTTAGCAATCTTCATTTCCAAGATACCTTGTGCTTCCTTTGCTGCATCGTACTCTGCGTTTTCAGACAAATCGCCTTTGTCAATCGCTTCACCAATTTGCGCAGAGATTGCAGGCCTTTGAACGAACTTCATGTCGTGCAATTCGTCTTTCAACTTTTGCAATCCTTCTATCGTATAGTAGCTAATCTGTGACATATTCTAATTTTTCTATAACAAAAACAAGAGAGCCCAAATGGACTCTCTTGATATTTAAATGTAATAAAATTCTATTTATTTCAAGCTAATAGTCGCTCCAATTGTGTGGATTACGCCAAATACACCTGCAAAACGAGCAGCGTATTCGATCCCCAAAGCGTTCTTGCTTTCACCAACCAATGCGTCAACAGAGAAACCTGCAGATGGACCAATTAATGCGCTAGAACGATTCTCAGCACTGAACAAGTTCTTTTCGTAAACAAATCCTCCTCTTAGGTTAAATGCCATCTTCTCAGTTGTCATTCCGTAATCCAATCCAAGTCTGAATTGATCACTTGAGAAAGAGTTAGCTGTAAATCCTAATCCAAGGTTCAACTTGTTTGTTTCATTGAAGATGAAATCGTAAGACCCACCGATTGCCAATAAAGAAGGCATTTCGAAAGTTCCTGAACGTTGCTCCAATGTAGCAATGATTCCAGTTTCTGTGAATTCAACTTGTTGAGCCAAACCATCACCTTTGTAACTCATTGTTGGTCCAACGTTCTTCAACGCGATACCAAACTTGATTTGATCTTGCTCTCCAGTTACGTAACGGATACCGGCATCGATTGCGATTCCAGTTGATTTCAAGTTAGAAATACTTTCTGAAATTACTTTCAAGTTGATCCCTCCATAGATTGAGCTCGAAAAAGAACGAGCATACCCTACGTTGAAGATATTCGATCGTGGTGCAAAGAAACCAATGTTTCCTTCAGGGTTAGCTACAGTCGTAATTGGAATTTCACCAAAGTTAAGAGACTGAACACTTACCGAGATCACATCGCTCTCAGAAATACGTTGAGCGATACCTGCACTGTTCATTCCGATTCCAGCATTCCCCATCCAATTGCTATAATTGAATTTGATTTGCGTTTTATCAGTAAATGCAAGACCAGCAATGTTCGTAAATGTTGCTTCAAGTCCGTTTATTTGCGCAATTCCAGCTCCACCCATCGCGGAACTTCTTGCCCATGGATTAATCAACAACTGAGATGCACCTGCGGACCCTACTCGATCTTCGTTTCCTGCGTTGGCTGCAAAACCAGTCATCAACGCAATTCCAAGTACTATTGTTTTTCCTATTTTCATCATTGAACTATTCATTTCAATTAGTTTTGATCCGTTTAAATTCCTTGTAAATCCACTTGACGCATTCCACCGAAGAACTTGAGGACTTTCTCTCCTACTCCTGGGATATCGACATGAATTAAGTAAACACCACCTGCAACAGGAATTGCTTTCCAGTTATTCAAATCCCAATCGATTGAAGTAACAGGGCTATCCTTTTTGAAAGTTCTAACTAGCTTACCATTTACACTGTAAATCTTAACAGTACATCTTTCTGGAAGGTTCGTGATTTTAACACGAGTATCCAATCGAGTACGCTCATATTCAGAGTATGCGTAGTATGGGTTAGGAACAACATTAATCATTTCTAACGCTTCAGCAAGTTGATCAACGCTACCAGTAGTCGTTGCGATATCATCCATACTCCATGAGTACATTGGACGTCCACCGTTCTGACCAGTTGCAGAGTAATTCTTGTACTCCTTATTAACTCTCAATTGGACTTCAACATCAGTAGGGAAGTCAGTATTGTAAGCCGAAGTAAGGTCGTAACCTGCAGCTGCCATTGGATAAGAAATCCAAGCAAGACTCGAATAAACGAATTTCGCAGCAGCTTGATTATTCGCATCAATCAATTGGAACTGCGTGTACAACTCGTTACCAGCATTGCTTTCTGCATTACTAGCACCAGGAATGTACGCTGGGAAATCAACAGCACTTCCGAATGGATCACCGTGGATAGATTTGAAGTTGTATCCCCAAATATAAAGAGGCTGTACACCACCCATAATTGGTGTTCCTACTCCGTCAACCAAACGATCCGTTGGATTCCACATCATATCCGCTCCATTTTCATTCCCTAAGAATGAATTTTCTCCGAATGCCATGTAAAGACGAACTCCTGATTCAACATCGATAGCGTATCCAGGGAACCAAGACATTCCTGTTCCAGTACCATCTTCGTTTCCGAATTGGTCAACACTAGGACTCTGGCGCATTTGACCAGGCTCAGCACCACCTACGTTCAAACTAACGTCTCTTCCGAGCTCAAGAACTGGACATCTCGTCCATTTAGTCTTATCATTTGTCAAGACAAGATCAACTCCTGGCAAGTAACTAATTGAAGCCGAATTCTTCACAGACGCCACTGTATTGATGTTATAGTAAGCCAATGGCATGTAGTCTGCTTGATAACCAACTAATTTATGTGGAGCAATAATTCCGTCCAAAAGACCAGAGTATATCTTGTCGTTGTCTCCACCCGCTTGATCTTTGTAACTACAAGGATCTAAGTAAGACAATACATTTGGATCACACTCATAGTTCGGATCAATTGGATCATCTTCTGGTGTGTAATCTCCAGAACGAACCCAGTTCGTTGGGAAGAATGCATCATTATCCCGAACTCCAGATAACCATCGTTTTGAACTATCAGCATAACTGATATCAGCTCTGATTAAGTCAGTAGAATATCTCTCAACCAATCCACTACCCAAGGCAGTGTTGAAGTATGGCTCATGGTGAATTTGAACTGAAACTCCCCATTGTGGGATCAATTGTTCGTTGTTGTATTGAATAATGAACTCAGAAGAAACTGAATCCAAGATTGTTCCACCTTCTTGATCGTATCTGTAGATTACCCAAGATGCTTCCTCACAATCGTTAAACGTAACTGGGATGTCGTAATCTCTAAACTTACACTCAAAGTAACCATCCACTACGTTCAATGGATCGATAACTTTTACGTTCAATGGACCTCTTCCATAATCATAAGAAGGAGTAGACAATTCACCATTCGCAACAATTTCATCTCTCGAAGCAGTTGTTAAAGCAAGGTCATTTCCACCATTTCCGTATCCATCAAGACGTGTAATAATCGGACTTGATCCATACTCAATGTTCTGTGCAGTTCCGTCAGCCTCTGGCGTCGGATTGTGCGGTACAGCCGGTACAGACTTAATTGCAGTTCCATCAAAGCTCAAACGAGAAGAAATGTATGGAATCTTTTGACCATCTAATAAAAGAGCATCTGTTGGATCATACTTCTTGAATTCATTGTGAGCGTACGCAACCGCAACATAGTAATATGTCTTGTGGTTTACCAATGCACGTTCACCCAATGCAAATGCATCTTCAGTAATCAAGAATGAATGTTGAATACCATCATTCGCTCCATCCACTTTTTCTTTAGGGAAAGCAAATCCAAGATCATCATCGAACTCGAAGTTAATAATACGGTCAATATCGTTCTCAATATCACATTGAGCAACCAATTGTGCTTTTGATTCATCATTCAAATCAGCAACACCAGCAGCGTCATCAACCAATTGATAAATTTGGTATCCTTCAAAAGTGTAAACTCTATCAACCGTAGGATCAGTAATGTTTACTTTATCCTCTTCTGCATAACCTTCTAAATAGTTATTTGAAGTTACTGGGTTTTCAATTGTCAATACCAACTGGTTCTCCAATTCTTGAATTGTCAATTTAGGAGCATCCGGTGGAGTTAAAATTGCGAAACATGCATCGAACAATGCTTGAGCTTTTGTATCCGCTCGTTTCATTGCATCAACAGAAGAGAATAAGTTTCCTTCAGTTCCACGTCCGTAAACAATACCTACTGTAATGTTATTCACAGCACCAGGTGTCAATGTAAATGGTCCAGCCGACTGAACGAAACGACGGTCACCAGCAGGGTTATTGTCCGTAGACTCATCCCATAGGAATCCTGGGTCAACACCAGAAGTTGCCCAATTCAATGGATCAGAATCTCCTGGGAACATGTAATCAGATGGGATGCTTGTTCCTCCAGTAGAACCAGCAAAACCAGTTCCTCCAAAGTAAGTATCATCACCAAATCTCCAAAGACCACTCATGTAGTTATAGTACTGAGCAGCTGACGTTGGATCTGATTGAGTAGAAGCGGCTGTACTTGTATAGTAAGTAAATCCACGCATTCCGTATCGCTCGTTGTCAACAATGTTATCACTGTATCCAACAC
>CAJQOB010000349.1 GCA_905479845.1 uncultured Flavobacteriales bacterium | reverse complement strand
ACCAATTGGCAATCACACTTTGTCTAATCGTTCTGGCGTTCAAGTTCTTTGTCGGAAACAAAGATTGAAATTGAATGAGCATTCTGTTGAGCGTATCGACTTTAAATGCGGTTCCAAGTTTCCCCAAGAACAAGGCTTCTTGCTTTTTCTTCTTCAGCTTTGGTCGGCATTCATAGAGATAGCGATACAGGAGATGAAATTGTTTGGGTTTGAGTTCCAATGTTCTTCGCGTTAGCTTCGGTGAAGCCCTCACATAAATGGTTCCAGTATCAATATTCAAATCTTCTAATCGCAGGCGCTCAATGTTTGATGATGTCAATCCTTGATAGATAAGTAAGGAAATAACCGCTTGGTTTCTAATTGTGAGAACTTCGTAGCGTTCCTCTCGTTCTAGTAATTGATTGAGTTCTTCGCCTGTGAAGAGTTCCTGGAATTGTATGTCTTTGGAACGCACACCAAGTTTAAGGCTTCGGCATGGATGGTCGTCTCGTTTACCGATAACAATCAGATAATTGAAATAGGCTTTGAGGGCTGAAATATCTCGTGGTCTATTGTAGGTGTCATTTTGCAAGTACTCCAAAATATCCAGATAATCGCTTTTCTCTTTCTTCTTGGAATGAAACAAGAAATGATCAATCGCTCGTTCGTAGCTTTCAATGGTGCTCGGAGCATGAGAATATTCGAGGTAGTTTCTGAATGTTTCCATATTCAATTGTGTTTGATTCGTTTTACTCTTCTTTCATTAAAAGAGGCTGTACCTCCGTTTTCTTTGTTTGGCGTAGAGGTGGCTGGTATCAATATCTGAGTGTCCTAAGAATTTCTGTACAAAGCGAATCCCTGCTCCGTTTTCAGTCAAATGGGTGGCAATGCTTCGTCTCATGGTATGAAGTGTAATGTGTTTATCCTCCAGTTCCGCAACACGCCCCGCAATATCTTTGATGATTTCGTTCATCGTGTATCCTGACATGGCGTTTCCGTGCGTGGTAATGAAAAGATGATAGATCGTGTGATTACTTCTTCTTTCGTGATGAATGTAATCTCTCACATCCATGATTACTTTGTTTGACATGGGAACTTCCCTTCGTTTATCTCCTTTTCCATGTCTGACGATTAGATTTCCTTTTTGTAAGTCACAGTCTGAAAGAAATAGGTTGGAAAGTTCAGTTCTTCTGAGTCGCTAAAACAAAGAAAGGTACTTGACCGAAGTGAAACAAAGGAATAAGATCCTTGATGAAGTTTTGCGGACAAAGTAGACACGACTGAGCGAAAGAATGACTGTCGTTGAACAAAACAAGCAGCGAAAACAAGGTTGTCAAACGGTGTTGAGTTGCGCTAAAAGCAAGTAAACAAAAACGCCCAGCGTCAGCCGGGCGAATTTTGTGCTTGTCTTTTATGTTTTGTGAAACAAAAGGAATGAAAAAGCGAAGACCGAATAACCAATCCTGACGAGATCGACGAGGAGGGTTAACCCCATGTTCCTTTTGAAACAAGTTCATGATTTTTTCTAGTATTGTATTCAATAATCACTATTGAATGAGTGTATACACGTCTTATCATACCAGCGTCAAAATATGTTTTGCTCTTGGTATAGAACAAATACTTCCTGAAGAACTTCGTAAATCCATCCCCAGATCGACAGCACATGCATGGAAGCAAAAACGAGAATCAGAATACTTTGGATATCAGTTTGCACATAAAGCATCAAAGAATTTGAATCAAGCTGAAGTCATTTTCAACGATAAAGTAAAATATGAACGAGCCGTGCTTCACGCCTTTTGTAAGATTAAACTAACCATCATTGATTTCGTTGGAAAGAAGCAATTCAACAAATTACTTCAAGGAAATAAACATCAAGTCGTGATGATGGTTGAAAAGGTCAAATCGATCTTTGAAACTTCAACCATTTGTAGATTTCTAAACCTTAAACCCAAAACATATAGTGCCTGGAAGAAACAAAGTTCTGTATTCTGTCCAAGTTCCAAAATCAATATGTGCTTTAGGAAAATTCCACATCAGATCACAACAAAGGAAGTCGCTGATCTCAAAAGGTTCATGACTGATCCAAAGTACTTTCATTGGCCCACAACATCTGTTTGGGCACTTGCCATAAGAACTAAAAAAGCAATTATGTCTCGATCATGTTGGTATAAATACACTGATCTTCTCGACTTAAAACGACACAAGATTTCAAAGAAGTACAAACCAAAGAAAAAAGCCCTTCGCGCAAATTCAATGAATGAGATTTGGCATGCAGATGTTTCTGTTTATACAACTTTGGACTACGTCAGATATTATATTTACACGGTTGTCGACAATTATTCCAGAATGATCCTTGCATGGGATATTGACATAAAACTATCTGCTCAAATCAGATTGAGAAGTATCGAAAGAGCCATTAAAGAACAGTTCGAAGTAAATCCTAAAAAGCAATCGATTGATTTAGTGGTTGATGGTGGTTCCGAGAATAACAACAGTACCATTCACAATTTCATCCAGAATAATCATGTAAACATCAATAAGAAAATAGCACTTAAAGACATTATTCAATCGAACTCCTTGATTGAAGCGACTTACAAAATCATGAAATACAAGTATTTCTATTCCAAACAGATTATTTCATCGGCAATGAGAGCAGAAATGGAATTCTTTGTC
>CAJQOB010000348.1 GCA_905479845.1 uncultured Flavobacteriales bacterium | reverse complement strand
GTTTTACTGTATAAGGTGTAGAGTTCGTCATGTTATTTTCCATGATGATACTGTACTCCAAACGGCCTTCTGCACTGAGTTCTTTTTTAATGACCTTTCGTAGTAGGGTAATGTAGTTTTCCTCCAACCACTCATAAAAGAAATGGGAAGGAACCTGAATAGTTAAAACATCATCTTCAAGTTTCACGGGAACGATCGGTACGAACCAAGTTTTATATGCTTGTAATGAAACATTATCCTTGATTACCTTGAGACACGATCCCCAGACACTTTCGTGATTTCTACTCATGTTATTTGTTAATTATTCGTTTCGTAATTGTTGTTCATCGGCAAAAATTGGCACTGTATCGAGCAGCTTGGTAGCCCGTTTCCGTCGATGACAAATATTCACATAAAAAAGTTTAAAAAAAAGTCGTTTAGGGGTTGATTTTTAAAAAAGTTTTGCTTCTTAAAATTTTAACACTACCTCCTATAATTCAAGCACTCCAACAACACAATCTGCCTAATAAATTAGAAAACAAGGTAGTTACAGCTAGTTAGACTTATGTACTTCTTGATATGACATGAAAGTACACATTTATACGTAACTTTCGATCGAAAGGAAGAAACTTTTTTGACATCGATACTTATCAACAATGAAAATTGACTTTAAGCACGAAATCACCTTAAGAGTCCGTTACAGTGAAACGGATCAAATGGGATATTGTTACCATGGAAATTACGCACAATATTTTGAGGTTAGCCGTGTCGAAACACTACGTCATCTTGGTGTGAGCTACAAACATATAGAAGAACAAGGATTTATGTTACCAGTTGCAGAACTATCAATCAAATATAAATCACCCGCGAAGTACGATGATGCATTAAGAATTCAAACAAGAATGGTCGAAATGAAAGGAGCACGACTTGAATTTGACTATACTATATTAAATGAAGACGGTAAAATTATATCAACCGCTCAAACGACACTCGTTTTTGTGGCAAAGGGAACCATGCGTCCAACCCCGCCCCCAAATTCATTCGTAAAACTTGTTCAGCCTCATGAACAAAAATAATGGTCGACTTAATAGCTCCTCAATCAAAAACAGCTGAATTAATAAAGTCGACAAGTAATCAAACAATGCTAATTTTGTGACAAAACATAACTTATGTCATTACCATTCCACATTATAGAACCAAAAGGACCTAAAGTTCCAATTATATTAAGCGTTCCACATTGTGGTACAGACTTCCCTATCGAAGTCATCAAGGACTATGTACCAGAGATGGCTGCCGCTCCTGATGATACAGATTGGTTCGTGCACGACCTATACAATTTCGCATCAGAAATGGGAATCACCATTATTTATGCGAAATATAGTCGATGGGTAATTGATTTAAATAGAGATCCTGAAAGCGCACCATTATACACAGATGGTAGAATCATCACTGGTCTTACAACGAGCACTGATTTCTTTGGAAAAGACATCTACAAATCGGAAGAGCACATTCCAAATCAAACCGAAGTGGAGCGTCGCTTAAAACAGTATTACTGGCCATATTATTCAAAAGTTCAGGAGTTACTGGGTCAACGCGTTACCGATTTCGGAAAAGCACTTTTATGGGATGCACATTCTATTCGACACTTGGTACCTACGATTCGTAAAGATGTCTTCCCTGATATGATTCTTGGAAACAACGACGAAACCACTGCCGACTCCAAATTAATTCAAGCTGCCATGAGTGGATTGACTTCTGGATCTTACGGAGTAAATCATAACTCACCATTTAAAGGCGGTCATATCACAAGGTACTTTGGCAAACCTGAGAACAACATTCATGCTTTACAACTTGAAATGAATAAGATCTTATACATGAATGACGAAGAAGTGGAGTTTGATGAAAATCGAGCAAATAAAATGCGAGAGGTTTTGAAACGCACCTTCAATAATTTGATAACTGAAATTGAACGACTTTAATGGGACAGTTTTTCTTCGATAAGATATTACAAAACGATGGTTGGAAATCGAATCAACTTATCACAACTAATGCGGAAGGTAGAATTACTTCGATTGAAAGTGCAAACTCTGCAAATAATGCCACTCACATTACAGGTTTAGCCATTCCAGGATTTCAAAATGCGCACTCACATGGATTTCAATACGCCATGGCTGGGCTTGCTGAAGTGCACAACATCTCGCACACATCTGATGATTTTTGGTCATGGCGCGATGCGATGTACAAACTAGCTTTGAGTGTAAATCCTGATCAAATGGAGAGTATTGCAGCGATGCTTTACGCCGAAATGCTGAGACACGGTTATACTAACGTTGCTGAATTTCATTACGTTCATCACGACAAAAACGGCGAACACTACCACAACCTAGCGGAAATGGGAAGTCGAATGATTGCTGGAGCGAAAAGTGCTGGAATAGGAATTACGCTTGTACCTATCTTCTATCAGAAAGGAGGATTTGGAAAAGCACCAACAGAAGGACAAAAACGCTTCATTTCACCAGACATTGATAGTTATTTACGCTTGCTTGAGTCAAGTTCTGATGCTTGTTCTAACTACGAACATGCAAATATTGGTATTGGAATACACTCCATGCGTGGTGTTGAACCCAAGGATATTGCGGAAATTGCAAAATCAGGACCTCAAGACATCCCATTTCATATTCATATCTCAGAACAACTTAAAGAAATAGAAGACTCAATCGCATATTTGAAAAAGAGACCTGTTGAATGGATGTTAGATAATGTTGACATGAACGACCGTTTTCATTTAGTACATGCAACTCACTTAACAGACAGTGAAACACAAGGTATAGCACAAAGTAAGGCAAACGTTGTTATCTGCCCAAGTACAGAAGGTAATTTAGGAGATGGAATTTTTCCTTTGCGTGACTTCCAATCATATGATGGAAACTGGAGCATTGGAACGGACAGTCATGTTGGTTTAAATCCACTTGAAGAATTGCGAATTCTGGACTATGGTCAACGCTTGATTACCCATAAGCGAAATACTTTTACATCTGACCAGACAGGAAACAGCGGTGAATTTGCAATCCAGATGGCAACTGCAGCGGGACGTAAAGCAATGAATGATTTTAACTCAGACTATTTTAAGGTTGGATCAATATTGAATGTGTCTGTTTTAGAACGCAAATCTCCCCTTCTCTCAACGTGCTCTGATGACAATTTAGCGTCTACAATAATTTACACTTCGGACGCTGTTCAGCAACAAGGAACAATTGCAAATGGAGTGTACATGGAATCTGGAAAATGTTCTGGTTACGAGAAAATTCAATCGGATTTCATTGCGACTTTGAACGAATTAAAAAACCGTTAGTTTGAAGATCATCAGAAAAGAAGACAGAACCACCACTAAGTGGTCTGGTGGGACAACATCAGAATTATTTATCTATCCGGAAGGAAGCTCTTTCATTACAGGAGATTTCGATATGAGAATTAGTCTTGCGACTGTCGAAAGCTCACCAACCGTGTTTACAAAGCTTGAAGGAGTAACTAGGACATTGATGGTAATGGAGGGAACACAATTGCTCGAACACGAAAACGAGCACACTGCAGACTTGAAAACCTTTCAGCGAGATACTTTTTCTGGAGACTGGAACACCAAATGCACTGGAACATCCATCAACTTTAACGTGATGTGTAAAAATGATGCATTTGTTAGAGTGCAATCGATCCCATTGGTTAAAGGCATGAAAGGAAAACTGGATCTTGTTGACACCTTGGTTTTTCTTTATCTCAAAGAAGGCTCGATAACAATAGATGGAGAAATTGTCGAAAAGGACAGCAGTGTTGTACTCGACAAACCTGTCAATTTAGAAGTGATGGAAGATGCTATAATGATTGAAGTTACCCTGTAAATTAGCGTAATTTCTAAAAAAGTTTCAGAATCGAATTAAGTTCTCAAAAAATAGCTCAATCTACTTACCTTTTTCGTTATCTTTCGTTCTATTCGTATAAGTTCGATTTTATAAAATCTCCTCACAACTTATATTACTATTACTAGATGCGTATGACTAATACTGAGAAAAAATGGACAATAAAGGAATTTATCCTGAGTTTCTTTCCATTTCACCTCATTGTTGCCCATCTGAAACACAACATGTTCGCCCTGCTTTTCTGGGCTCTTCTCTTCTTATTTGTGAATGATAGTATTGGATCAGCCTTTGGAGTTCCATACTTATTTCTCTCTCCCGAATACTTAGGAAACGTCTCAGCAATGTCATTTTTCTTCCTTGGCTTTGCTTACGGAGGGTTTATTATGGCGTTCAACACGTACTCGTACATCAAGCTCGGCCCTCGATTTCCATTTTTAATGACTTTATCGAAGCCATTTTTGAAGTTCAGCTACAACAATTCTATTCTCCCTGTAGTTTTCACACTGTTCTACATTTACAAGATGTCCGTGTTCCAAGCTGGAGATGAATTAGCGGGAGCCTGGGACATCGTTGGTTACAACCTCGCATGTGCTGGAGGAATTCTCGCATTTTTTATCATCTCATTCTTCTACTTCTTCCCAGTAACGCGAAGACAAGAAAAAACACGACTGAACGAAAAAGAACTGATCACTTCTCTTACGCACAAGGAGGAATCTTGGTACAGACAGTACACACTCCAAAGGGATCGTCGGTACATTTACATTGGTAAACGACTTGTGCTGCACCGAAGTCGGAGCATTAAACACTTCAACAGAGGGGTGATTTTAAGAACCTTTGCAAAAAATAGAATTAGCGCTTCAGTATTTGAGATCATTACGATTTGCGCCTTTTTCCTTCTCGGTTTACTTAGTAGTCATGACTTCATGGAAGTACCAGCAGCCATGAGTATTGTCCTTTTGATTACAATTACTTTGATGCTGTACAGCGCCTTGAAATCTTGGTTGAATAACTGGGCAATTCCAGTATTACTGGTAATTATCGTTTCCATGGATTTCCTCAGCAATCATACTGAGGCTTTCAATTATCGAAACTATGCCTATGGCATGGACTACGACAAATCGAAGGCTGAACCGTATACCATTGCCAACATTAGAGAGGTTTCCACGAATGACTCGCTGAACGAGGTCACAAGAAACCAGTACATTCAAACCTTAGAAAACTGGAAGAAACGTACAGGCGAGGATAAGCCGAAGCTCGTAATCTTAAATTCATCTGGAGGAGGTTCACGAAGTGCACTGTGGACAATGACCGTACTTGCTAATTGCGACGAAGAACTCGACGGAAAACTGAACTTGCATTTACAGATGATGACAGGAGCTTCAGGAGGAATGGTGGGAGCTGCCTACTATCGTGAACTACTGTTACGTCAACAAAAAGGGCAAATCACTTCACTTTCTGACGACCGATATCAAAAGAACATCGGTAAAGACATGCTGAACAAACTATCGTTTATGGCCACAACGAATGACATTTTTATTCGCTACCAAAAATGTCAATTTGAGGGTAATACATACACGAAGGATAGAGGATTTGCTTTTGAGTCGCAGCTTCATGAGAACACGAATTACGCGATGGATCACACTTTGGGGTACTATCGTGAATACGAAGAAAGTGGAACTATTCCGACAATGATCTTCTCCCCTACCATAATCAATGATGGGCGCAGGCTATTAATGTCATCTCAACCTTTAAACTTCTTAACAGGAAATTATGAGTCCGATTCAAATGTCGATCTAGCAAATGAAAACATTGATTTCCTCAGCTTCTTTGGTCAACAACAAGCTGAAAACATCCGGTTTTCAAGTGTCCTGAGGGCGAGTGCCACGTTCCCTATGGTAATGCCGATGGTGACAATGCCAACTGAACCTCAGATTCAATTAATGGATGCGGGTATCCGCGATAACTACGGAGGGAAAACAACCATGCAATTCTTACATGTGATGAGCGATTGGATCAAAGAGAATACTTCAGGAGTCATTATTCTTCAAATCCGTGACACAAAAAAGATTCTAGAAAACACGACTTACACTCACTTTTCATTCATGGATAAGTTAACCATGCCTTTTGGAAACATGTATAAAAACTTCCCAAGAGTTCAGGATTTCAATCAAGAAGAGCTCATGCGAGTAGCTAAGGAATCGCATAGTTTCCCAATCGATTGTATTTCATTTAATCTCCGTGAAAAGAAAGAAGATCGAATCTCACTATCTTGGCACTTGACCAAAGACGAAAAGGAGAAAATCAAAAAAGCGTTCCAAAGTTCTCTCAACACAAGGGCTTTTGAAAACTTGAAACGCTTACTGTAACTTAAACACTTGAGTTCGATTAGCTCATAGAGTTTTGTAGTTTGATCTGAGCATGGTGTTACATTACTTTCACTTTACTCTGATTCTCGGCATTATCTTTTCTTAACAACGGCAACATCGTATACGTTAATCACCATTGAGCATTTTCCGTTTTTCGGAAGTGGTAAATCAGAAACGGTGTATCTGAATTGAATGTCCTGTCCGTCAACTGCCATTGCTTTCGGAAAATCAACAGGCATCATTCTACGGTGTACGCGATCGGTTTGAATATCAATAAATGATGTTCCATTCTTCACGCGAATCACTCCATGTGCAATATCAGATTTCACTTCGTTTCGTGATTGGACATTTGCTTGTTTTGGTTCAGAATTGTCGCTGATTTTCATTGCATCCGGATTCACTTTCATCATTTGCTTGGCCTTGTGACGTTGTTTCAATTGATGAGTTGATCCATTGTCGCTTTGGGCAAATGAGATGGAAACAGATGCTATCATGATTCCGAGTATTAAACTTTTCATATTGGTTGAATTTCTTGATTACTTGGTAAATAACGAATATCATGCCAAGTTCGGGTAATGGACGCGGCTTGGCCTTTTGGATAATTGGATACGGCTTGCGCCTTTTAGATTCGCTGCGCTGTTGGATTATCAGATTTCTCGACGACGTTGGATAGTTGAAGAATCCATGAACTAGTCCAAGCACGAAGTGCTCCAAAATTTAATAATCGTACAACGAATGTGCGTTAGCGATTGCAGTGGATTTCCTTTTTAGAGGAACGAAGAAAAGAAAGAAACGGAAAGCGCGCTCGAACGCCCAAAAGGAAAATTTACTTGGCGGGAAGGCTCATCACGTAAGCATAACTTTCGTTCAATAGGTCTAACATTAGCTTATCGTCTTCGAATACGGCACTAGGAATCAAGACATATCCTTTCATTACGGAGTTATGAGAATGAAATAAACTTGAATTGAATTGCTCGATGTACTTTTCTTGAACTTCTTTTGAAAATCGAATTCCAAACTCGCCTGCTTTATTAAAAAATGAGAACATGTGACCGTTTGTGGAAGTGTACGGAACGGTTTTACCTTTTCACTCAAATCCTTCGCATTTCGCTACAAGTTCGTCGTATCTCTTGAGTTTTTGATCTTGCATTGGATTTGTTTTCGGTGTGGAATCTATATCGCAATATAGCGAAATTGATATTTTGCAATATGGCTAAGTGAAAAATGCACCAACTGATCATTCGACCAAAGAAGTCAAAAACAATTACAACAAAAAAGGTCTCGACCGAAATCGAGACCCTTTCAATCTTAACCTGTAAGTGTTAATAATTGATCCGTGAATATATAAACGATAATCATGCCAAAAGGTTTCACTTTTTTTTCCTGATCTAAAAGAGAATTAACAATTCGTCATTCAAAAGTATTTTGATCCCGCTCCAAAAGTGCTGACTTTCAGTGTAATTTTGGAGTGTGAGAGATGTAAAATCAATAGAGGCGCTAGTACGATTAATTGAAGATCCAGATGAAACTGTCTTTGGACATGTGCGTGACGAATTGATGAATTGCGGAAGTAGTGTAATTCCTATTTTGGAATCATCTTGGGAAACAGAAGACTACGGTTTGGTTTTTCAATCTCGAATCGAATCATTGATTCACGAAATTCAGTATTCTGAAATCAAGAAGGATTTACAACAATGGATCACGTCTCCATCGAAAGACTTATTGACAGGTGCGCTGATTGTATCTCGTTATCAATACCCAAACCTCATCGAAGATGAGATTCACAGAAAAATTCAGACAATTCGAAAGGATATTTGGTTAGAACTCAGTGATGATCAAACTGCTTACGAGAAAGTACGGATATTCAACAAAGTATTTTACGGTAAGTTAGGATTTAGTGGAAATTCAAAAGATTACCACTCACCATTGAACTCGTGTATCAACACAGTAGTTCAAACTCGAAAAGGAAATCCTTTAAGTCTTTGTGTACTCTACTCTATCATTGCTCGATCTTTGGACATGCCAATTTACGGAGTCAATCTTCCAAATCATTTTGTGTTGACTTACCTCGATGAAGATCGCATGATTTCCATTATTGATCCTGAAAACAAATACGGTAATCTTTTTTACATCAACGCGTTTTCCAAAGGAGGAATTTTTGATGCAGATGAAATCCGTGCCTTTTTAAAAGGACTGAACAAACCAGAACTTCGAGAATATTTCGAGCCTTGCTCTAATTCAGCCATCGTTATGCGCATGCTAACGAATCTGATCAATTCTTTTCAGCAGGTTGGAAACAAAGAAAAAGTAAACGAACTCACTGAACTTCGTAGCCTATTTGATCTGGATATCTAGATCGAATTTCTGTAATTCATTAAACAATTCCGTCGTCAAATCAACCTTTAAAGACTTTGAAGGGAGATGCACTTCGATGTTATCCAGAGGATCGAAAACTGTAAATCGAACTGGAATCGTCCCCGTATTTTGATCGAAGATTTTCGTCAAATCCGTAATCATAATTTGATCCAGTGCTTTCATTGACACCTTCAAATTCAAACTATTTGCCTTGGCATCTTTCAAATTAGAGAGCAAGTCGATGGAATGAATCGAAAACTCCAATTCGGAGCGACGTGGTGGAACTTCAATTCTACCTTTTACTGAGACAAAGGTTCCTGGATTTAAGAAGTGTTTGTATTTCAAATAATTCTCTCTCCAAAGGAAAACCTTGTATGAATCGTTGTAATCTTCAAGTGTAATCGTTCCAAATGGGTCTCCTTTTCGAGTAAAACGGTGTTCAGCATCAGAGATAATTGACGCAATGAGAACCTCTTTGTTCGCATTGGCTTTCATATCATTCAACATCGAAACATTACCTGAACAAAAGGCCTCAATTTCCATTTTGTAGTCATCAAGTGGGTGACCAGAGATAAACATCCCGATGACCTCTTTCTCCTTGTTCAAAGCGTAGATATTCCCCCACTCTTCCGATTCGGGAATTGTTGGCTCAGGTAGCTTCGCTCCAGAATCTCCTCCAAACAGAGAGGCTTGAGATGAATTCTTGCTGTCTTGAAAGGCAGAACCAAAACGCACAAGGTTGTCTAAAAACGTTCGTCCGTTCCCGTCTTCTTTGAAGTATTGCGCACGGTGTGCACTTGAGAATGAATCGAATCCACCGCCGAAAACTAGACTTTCAAATGCTTTTTTGGAGCAAACGCGTAAATTGACTCTCTTCGCTAAATCAAACACAGATAAAAATGGTCCATCTTCGGCCCGTTTTTCAATAAGTTCAGCTACTGGTGCTGAACCTAATCCTTTGATCGCACCAAGTCCGAAACGAATGGCACCTACTTTGTTCACTGTAAAGTGATAATTCGATTCATTAACATCTGGTCCAAGTACCTCAACCCCCATACGCTTGCACTCCTCCATAAAAAAGGAAACCTGCTTGATGTCATTCATGTTGTTACTCAACACTGAAGCCATGTATTCTGCAGGGTAATTTGCCTTAAGATATGCCGTTTGGTAGGCAATCCACGCGTAACACGTAGAGTGAGACTTGTTAAAGGCGTAGGATGCAAATGCCTCCCAATCCTTCCAAATTTTCTCCAATGGATCAGCGTCATGACCTCTTTCTCCACCTCGCTCGATGAACGCAGGCTTCATTTTATCCAGAACATGCTTCTGCTTCTTACCCATTGCTTTCCTCAGGGTATCCGCTTCACCTTTTGTAAATCCAGCCAATTTCTGAGAGAGCAACATTACCTGCTCTTGGTAGACAGTAATCCCGTATGTTTCTCCGAGGTACTCTTCACAAGCGTCCAAATCATAAATAATCTCCTCGTCTCCGTGCTTTCTACGAATAAACGATGGAATATACTCAAGCGGACCAGGACGATACAAGGCGTTCATGGCAATGAGATCGGCAAAAACCGTAGGCTTGAGCTCCCTCATGTATTTCTGCATTCCGGCAGATTCATACTGGAAAATCCCTACTGTTTCTCCTCGCTGGAATAACTCGTAAGTTGGAACGTCATCAATTGGGAACACTTCAGGATCAAGTTCGACTCCATGTCGTTCGCGAACATTGTTCACAGCGTGCTTGATCAAGGTCAAGGTTTTCAATCCCAAGAAATCCATCTTCAGGAGTCCTGCTTCCTCCGCAACGGAGTTATCGTACTGCGTACAGTACATATCTGAATCCTTTGCTAATGCGACAGGAACATAGTTGGTAATATCGTCTGGTGTTATAATTACACCACAGGCGTGAATCCCAGTATTTCGAACTGACCCTTCTAGCTCACGTGCTTTGTTCAGAACTTTCGCCGTTAGGTCGTTTCCTTTAGCGATACTCTTCAATTCATTCGCACGGTTAATATCCTCCGTGTTGTTCTTTAGCTTATCGCGCAAGGCACTTTCAGAAAGTCCAAACAATTTGCTTAGCGAAATATCAGGAATCAGCTTGGCTAATCGGTCAGCATCTCCAAGAGGTAAATCCATCACACGAGAAGTATCTCGAATAGAAGATTTTGCCGCCATCGTACCATAGGTAATGATTTGTGCTACCTGATTGGCACCATATTTATCAATTACCCATTTGATAACATCTCCACGACCTTCATCATCGAAATCAATATCGATATCGGGCATGGATACACGATCTGGATTCAAGAAACGCTCAAAAAGCAGATCATACTTAATAGGATCAAGATTCGTAATCCAGAGACAATACGCCACCGCTGATCCCGCGGCCGAACCACGACCTGGACCAACAGAAACACCCATTTCCCTAGCTGCTCGGATAAAATCCTCAACAATTAAGAAGTAACCAGGGTATCCAGTATTCTCAATAACCGAAAGCTCGAAATCCAGTCGTTCTTCAATTTCCGGTGTGATTTCCTCGTAGCGCTTTTTTGCACCTTCGTAGGTAATGTGTCTGAGGTATTTATTTTCACCACGTTTCCCCCCATCTTCCTCATCCTCAGAAAAAATAAACTCTTTAGGAATATCGAAAGCAGGAAGTAAAACGTCCCGCGCAAGTGCGTAGTGCTCACATTTATCAATTATTTCATCAATGGATTCAATTGCCTCAGGAATATCCAAGAACAATTCCTTCATTTCCTCTTGAGATTTGAAGTAGTACTCTTCGTTATCTAGTCCATATCTGAATCCTCGTCCTCGCCCTTTTGGGGTTGAGACAAGTTCGTTGTCCTTCACACAGAGTAACACATCGTGTGCAGAAGAATCATTTCGATCAATGTAGAATGTATTATTGGTAGCGACTAATCGAACATCGTGCTTTTGAGAGAAACGAATCAATGTTTCATTTACACGGTCCTCGTTATCCTGTCCGTGACGCATGAGTTCGATATACAGATCATCACCAAATTGCTCTTTCCACCAAACCAATGCTTCCTCGGCTTGTTTTTCACCAATATTCAGAATCTTGCTTGAAATTTCTCCGTAGAGATTTCCTGTCAAGACGATAATGTCTTCTTTGTGCTTTTCAATTGCTGCTTTATCAATCCTAGGAACGTAGTACATTCCTTCAGTATAGGCAATAGAAGCAAGCTTGATTAAATTATGATATCCTGCTTTATTCTTTGCAAGCAAAACAACCTGATACCCATTGTCCTTTTGGGACTTATTTGTGAGATCTTGACACACATTGAATTCACATCCGATAATTGGAATCAATTCCTTCTCATCAAATGCTTCCCCATTCTCCTCGGCTTCTTCTCTTCGAGCCCGTACTCCCTTGTTATGCCCTGATATAGCCTTTTCAAAATGAAAAGCCGCCATCATGTTCCCTGTATCGGTTAAAGCCACAGCACGCATTCCATATTCAACCGCTTTCTGGACAAGTGAATTTACCTGACTTGTTGATTGAAGAATTGTAAATTGAGAATGGTTATGTAAGTGCGCAAATGAACATGCTTCTAATCGTTCTTGAGCTTCGCTTTTATCAACAGTTGGGATAGCACTTTCTTCAACGGGCAGCTGCTCGCGAATCTTCTTACTTTCCTCCTTTAAATTGAGGTGTTTTAATCCAATTGTTCCAATTGGTGCTGGATTGAAAGCCTGAAAATCTGAAATGTAACGCTCCTCCTGTTGCAGTTGTTCTGGAAGAAAAACTCCACGACGCATCAACTCGAAGAAACAGCGAGTTGTAGCCTCAACATCTGCAGTGGCATTGTGAGCTTCTGCAAAGGGTTGTTGGAAAAGATAATCGTGTAGTTCCGTTAAAGTTGGAAGTTTGAATCTCCCTCCACGACCTCCAGGGATCTGACAGAGTTTCGCTGTGACTTCTGTACAGGTATCGAGAACGGCCGAGTCATTCATCGTGGTTTGAATTCCCATTCGATGGAATTCACAGCCCCATACATTTAAGTCGAACTTAATATTTTGCCCAACAACGAATTCTGCCTTCGCAAGAGCTTCATTGAACTCATTTAGACCGTCTACGAGATCAATTCCTTGTTCTAAGGCAAGTTCCGTAGAAATACCGTGAATTTGCTCAGCATCGTACGGAATATCAAATCCTTCAGGTTTGATTAAGAAATCCCTGTGTTCGATAAGTCGCCCCATGTCATCATGAAGCTGCCAAGCCATTTGAATTACGCGTGGCCAGTTATCCGTATCGGTTATTGGTGCATTCCAATTCCTCGGTAAACCAGTTGTTTCAGTATCAAATATAATGTACATATCGCGTCAAATTCGGGAGATTAAAGATAGTCAAAATCCAAGGGCGATTAGTGATTTTCTGGAAGGAAATATTAACAGGTTTTGAACGGGTAAATTGAAAGACTAAACGAAAAAACGCACTCATTCTTAAAAAGAAAAGAGTGCGTTTTGCTAAATTTTAAATTCAATCTGTAGAGAGAAACTACTTCACTGGGGCACCCGATGTTGAGACTGGCACTCCTGGTGTAGGTTTCGGAAGAACATTCCCTTTTATTCTAATCACTTTCACTGGAGTATTTACAGCGTTGGAATTGATCGTTACACTTTTGTTGATTGCACCAGGATTATTTGTGTTGTACTTGACTCTCAATTCACCTGTTTCACCTGGTACGATTGGATCTTTTGGCCATTCAGGAACAGTACAGCTGCAAGAACCTTTCACTTTCCCAAGAATAAGAGGTTCGTCCCCCGTATTTTTGAATGTAAATGTACAGTAACCATCTGCTCCATACTTTACCTCACCATAATCATGCACTTCCTTCGTGAAGCTGATTTTGGCCCCTGATTGAACTGCGACATCTTGAGCAGAAGAGTTGAATGAGATTGCAAGTATCACAAGCATTGCGACTGTAGTAGAAATTAACTTTTTCATAAGATTATATTTTAATTGTTTAAGACCAAACTACATCATGAAAGAGCAATACAAAAGTTCCTTAACAAGGCATTAACAGGCTTAACAAGGCTTTAACTAGCCTGTAACAATAATTTAAGGAATTGCAGATTTCTGTCAGCCAAAACATCCTGAAATGAAAAAATCCACGCTGAAATTTCAACGTGGATTCTCAGGTCAAATTGACCAAATATTTACATACAACTATGCCGCTGCTTTCGCTTCTGCCTTCATTGCTGCTTTCTCTTTCTTTAAAGCTAATTTCGCCGCTTTCTTTTTAGCTTTTGCTTCTTTCTTCAAACGCTTCTTTTCAGCCTTCTTTTTTGCTTTGATCTGCTTCTTTGTTAGTTCAACCACTTCCTCCTCTACAGGTGGCAGCACAACTTCTTCAACAGCATCTACGGCAGGCACTGCATCAGCAACCGGAACAGCTTCAACTGGTACAGATGGAAGAACATTCCCTTTAATTCTGATTACTTTAATTGGTGTGTTCACTGCATTTGAAGTAATAGTAACACTTTTACTGATTGCACCTACACGCTTTGTATCATAAGTCACATCAATCTTAGCTGAAGCCCCTGGTGCAATCGGCTCTTTCGGCCACGAAGGAACAGTACATCCACAAGATCCTTTTGCTTGTGAAATCATCAATGGCTCTGTACCAGTATTCGAAAACACGAATGAATACGTTCCATTTCCTTGATAATCGATGTCTCCGTAATCGTGAACATCTTTTTCAAATTCTATAACAGCGCCTTTGCGAACTTCTTGTGCAATTGCAGATGAAGTCATTGCTGCAAATGCAAGCACTAAAAGGGATAAGATTGACTTTTTCATAATATGATTATTGTAATTGTAGTGTTTAGAATACAAAGATGATTCCAATTTTGATATTTCCCTAGAAAAATTGAAATGATTTCACAAAATCAGCATCATCCAAGAATATTTGAGTCCTCTATTATCGTTTGACAAAGCTGTGTAATAACGGCTTCATTTTTATAGCATTCATGAAACTCATTCTTGAATATTTTTGGAGCAATACCTAATGTATCGAACCAAGCTAAATTTGGCCCACTACTTTCGTGTTCACCGTAACACAAAGAAATCGCAGATGTTGGCCTCACCGTTTCATTTCGTAAGCCCGTTGCCGAAATCAAATAGAGCGATGAGCAATGCGGATTTTCAAGTGCGTACCTCCATGCTATTGTTCCTCCAACGCTAAACCCTAGCACTGCGTAGACTTTCTCCTCCAAGAGAGATAAACGCTGAGTGGCGTCTTCTATTCCAGCATTTACAAATCTTTGATGAACTTCTTCCTGAGGACACGGTAGAATACCAGCCAATTGTCGGCTATCGTATTCAACTATTTCAAAAAATGGTGATAATTGTTTTCTGTACATACCCATCCAAGCTTCTTCGGTAGCACCAAAAATATCGGACAGAATGATGAGTTTGGGTTTACTCATTGGGAACTACTTTCACTTTGAAGCGAATCTTGTGCATCTTCTTTTTCGTGTTGGTCACGAGAATGATTGTTCGATCCTGATAGTAGTACTTTTCTTTCGTATCGAAAGTAACCTGAAGGGCATACGTTTCTCCCGGTGGGATTGAATCTTTGGGAAGTATCGCTTTCGTGCAGGTGCAAGAAACCTTGTAATCGGAAATGATTAAAGGCTCATCTCCTGTGTTCGTGATCATGTATTCATGACTAAGCATTTCTCCTTGTTTTGTTGCAGGGAATTTGTGTACAGACTTGTCTATACTAAATTCCGCCTCTTGACAAAAGCCAAGGGCGGAATTCAATGCTATTATTATGATCGCGAAAAATAGCCTCATTTAGTTATTTGCAGGTGCTCCAGAATTATTGATTGGTGCTCCAGAAGTTGGCTTAGGCTCAACGTTTCCTTTAATTCGGATTACTTTAACAGGAGTGTTCGTCGCATTTGACGTAATAGTTACACTCTTGTTGATTGCTCCTGGACGCTTCGTATCGTACTTTACAGTAATCGAAGCAGTTTTTCCTGGCGCAAGTGGCTCCTTTGGCCATGAAGGAACAGTACATCCACATGATCCTTTCGCATTTTGAATAATCAAAGGCTCAGTTCCGGTATTTGTAAAATCAAACGTACATTGTCCGTTACCTCCGTGCTTTACTGTACCGTAATCGTGAGTTTCTTTTGCAAATTCAATTTTCGCTCCTTCTGTTACCTGTGCAGAAACTTCTTGGGCCACAACTGTAGACATTGATCCTGCTGCGAAAACCATCATCAAAGAGAATAATACTTTTTTCATTTTTATGGGTGTTTTTGTGTTTAATTCGTATTTACTACCAAACAAATATAGTGCAACTTTTTTAAGCACGCATATTTTTAACACATCGTTAACAGCGCTCTAACTAGGCGGATTCTGTTGTTTAATCAATTCATCGAAAGTTAAATCGATTGTTTCTAGACGTGATTTAGACTGATCAAGAATTTCAGGGTCTAAATTCGGGTATTCCTTAATCAACTTCTCCAAGTAGTAGCGCATTTTCTCTTTGTCTCTGGGCTGCGCTTCCATGTCATAATACATCGCGTTGCTTTGCAAAACTAACCAACGGTCTTCGTATTTTGGGTATTGCTCAATCAATGAATCGGCATATTTCACAGAAAGATTTGGAACTCCCATTGCTGAATACATCATGGAAACTTTATGAAGCGAAAGAGCAGCATCTTTATCCTTGGGGTAGGCCTGATACATCAATTTCAACTTCTCGATACACGCCTGTTGCACCAAGTTTGTCACTTTACTATCGACATTACGATCTTGAGAAATTTTCATCAAGGAATCTTCCAATTGTTTTATTCCAACTCTCAGTACATCCGCCTCTGGAACTTCTGTTGAATAGAACTCACCACCTTGTTCTTTTTTCTCGTCCTCTCCTCCACAGCTCACAATAAGTGTAGCGATCGTTATTATTCCAAGTAAGTATTTTATCATGAATGCTTTATTAAGTTCGTTGTTTTTTACGCAGAGGGAATTTCATTCTGTAAGGCACTTTAACGATTCCCTTAGAAATATTTGCTAAGCGCTTTGTTAGCAAACGCTTCTTCAACGGAGAGATTCTATCAGTGAACAAAATCCCTTCTACGTGATCGTATTCGTGTTGAATAATTCGAGCTGCGTATCCATCGTATGTTTCTTCCTGTAATTCCCAATTTTGATCGTAATAAGTGATCAAAATTTTCTCTTTTCGGTACACCTCCTCACGGACATCTGGAATCGACAAACAGCCTTCGTTAAACGCCCATTCTTCACCAGATTCTTCCTCAATAATTGGATTAATGAATACTTTCTTAAATCCTTGGAGCCCATCTGCACGTGGATCTGGTTCTTCTTCCGCATCTTCTGCAAAAGGGGAACCATCAACAATAAACAATCGGATTGACTTCCCAATCTGAGGTGCTGCTAATCCCACTCCTGATGCTTCATACATGCTTTCAAACATGTTCTCAATCAGTTCGTTTAGTCCTTCATAATCGCTATCAATTTCCTCGGCTTCGCGCTTGAGAACTGGGTCGCCATATGCTACAATTGGTAATATCATTCTATAATTATTGTTTCACAAAATTAGTGCTTTCCTAGGAAATTCCAATCACAAGCGTTGATTTCGAAGCTGTTTTATACAACTCTTATTGTCCGAGGTAGGACTGAAGAATTATTGTCGCACTGACCTTATCAACCAAGCCCTTCTGTTTCTTTTGCTTTTTAGAAGCTCCTGCGCTGTGCATAGAAGCAGACGCCATCTTTGAGGTGAATCGTTCATCCAGCAACACAACTTCTACTCCCATGAATTGTTTTTCCAAAGCATCCTTGAGCAAACGAACATTTTCAGAAACATGACTGTCTTCGTTGTTCAGTCGCTTTGGCATACCAAGAACGATCGTGGTAAATTGCTCCTTATCCCTCAAGTCTACCAAGAAATTCATCAGGTTCTTTGAATCGACGGTTTCCAATCCAAAGGCGAAGATTCTACTCTCGTCTGAAATTGCTAATCCTGTACGTTTCAAACCGAAATCAATGCTGACTGCTTTTCCCATTACGGCAAAGATCGGTGAAAAAAATTAATAAACCTTGAATTTTGGAAACGCGATGCCAACTTGGATGATTATTTTTGTAGCAGAAAATAAAACGCATGAGAACGATAATAGAAGCAGCTTGGGAAAACCGAGATTTATTGAGTAAACCTGAAACGATTGAAGCAATTGAACATGTAATTGAATCAATTGACAAAGGACACTTACGTGTTGCAGAACCGATGGATAACGGTGAATGGCAAGTGAACGAATGGGTCAAGAAAGCGGTAGTGATGTACTTCCCTATTCGTAAGATGGAAACAATTGAAGTTGGTCCATTTGAGTTCCACGATAAGATGGCCTTGAAAAAGAACTACAAAGAATTAGGTGTTCGTGTGGTTCCTCATGCTGTTGCGAGATACGGTGCTTTTGTTGCTCCTGGAGTTATTATGATGCCTTCATACATTAATATTGGAGCTTATGTTGATTCAGGAACAATGGTTGATACTTGGGCTACTGTTGGATCATGTGCACAAATTGGAAAAAACGTTCACTTAAGTGGTGGTGTTGGAATTGGAGGAGTATTGGAGCCGCTACAGGCTGCACCTGTTATTGTTGAAGATGGAGCATTCATTGGGTCACGCTGTATCGTTGTTGAAGGTGTTCGCGTTGGTAAAGAAGCCGTTTTAGGTGCTAACGTTGTTTTGACGAAGTCCACTAAGATTATTGATGTAACTGGAGCTGAGCCAAAAGAGATCAGAGGTTACGTCCCTGAACGTAGTGTTGTGATTCCTGGATCGTACACGAAACAATTCCCTGCGGGAGAATTCCAAGTTCCTTGTGCTCTAATCATTGGTCAACGAAAAGCTTCTACTGATTTAAAAACATCACTGAATGAAGCTCTTAGAGAGCATAACGTTGCTGTCTAGATCTTGATGAAATGTTAAAACCATCGATGAGTTGCATTAAATTATCGTTCTGTTAACATTTTTTTTTACATCTTTGGCACAGGCTTTGTAAAAGCTCAACCAAACATTTTATTGACTAACTAAATAATTATGAAGAAGATTTTACTTTTTTTGGGAGTAGTAGCATTGAGCTCTACTACTATGGCTCAAACGCAAGTTGGCCAAGGAGATTTCATTATCGATCCGTATATCGGAGTTCCTAACTGGGCGAACAGTACTTTATACAACCGAGCAAACATTAGTGATAGCTCAAGTATTACTGATTACAAGTTGAACGGGGGAATGATTAGCTACGGTGGACGTCTTGAATACATGCTTTCTGATGATTTCGGAATTGGAGCTGACATCAACTACGAAGTTTCTGGATTCAATTACAACGATACTCGTTCAGTTTATGATGAGACAACAATGACTTATGTTGATCAGAAATACAACTACGATTACAAAGCGAGAAAATTACGTGCTATGGTTCGTTTGAACTACCACTTCGTTCAAAATGATCGTGTTGATGCTTATACTGCATTCGCTGCTGGTTACAAAAACATCAAGCGTACGACTGAATCAACTGATCCAAACTTCGACTCAAACTCAGAAGGTGGATTATTCTCAGGAGACAACAACGGAGCGATCTTCCCTATCTCTTTGAGATTAGCATTAGGTACTCGAGTATATTTCACAGATAATATCGGTGCTCATGTTGAGCTTGGTATTTTCGGTGGATCGATTATCCAATTTGGAGTTTCAGTGAAGCTTCCAACTTACTAAGAGAAACAAACTTTAAATAGAAACGCTCGTCCAGATGGACGAGCGTTTTTTTTTGTATCTAAACTTTAATCTTGAGTGAAGTCAATCCTCTCTTTGACTAGTAGAAGTACTTCTACTTTTGATCTCAAGGTTGTAATAAAGTCTGACTTCCTAGTTCTCTGTTTTGCTGGCAAATTTACGACTCGTTCTGCATCTCTGAAAGACTAAATGAACTGCTCCGCAGGTCTTGCATTTGATGCAGCACTCATCATGTCATCCGCCAAAAACAAATAACTATGAAGACAACATTTATTTATCACAAAGAATTGAGATCGATGCAGGACACAAAACTATTCCGACAACTGTTCGAACTCCAAATAGCGCTTGAATCACAGAAAGATTTAAAGCATCAATACAACGCAGAACTTGAGGAAATCATTGCTTCAATTGATTCGCTATTCGATCGAATTATTCAATCGTAAAAGAACGACTAACTAAAAAAAGCAGCTGTGTAATGTTTCCACAGCTGCTTTTCAAATTCGACATAGATCTTGGATCTAATTCTAGATTAACGGATGACCAATCTTTCAACAGAGCTTCCAGTCTTAAGGAAATAAACTCCATTTCTCAGGTGATTCAAATCCAATTTTGTACTTAGCCCTTCAAGTTTCGCTTGATGCACCAATTTCATACTAGCATCGTAAATACATACATCTCCATCAGAATTTCCTCCTAAGAACTTAACTGTGAGCTCTCCAGAAGTTGGATTCGGATGAATTTGGAATTGACTTATTTCTGGATCGGTTATTCCAACAGTGGGATCAGAAATTTTGCTTACCCCTGTACTCGTAGCTACCCAAACATCGTCATTTCCATCGATTGCCAAGGCACGTACCACCGGACCAACCAATCCATCAGCCACTTTGTACTCAACCCAGTTTACTCCATTGTAAGCACAGACGCCACCTTCAGTAACCAAGTAATCCACATAAACCCCAACCCAGATAATGCCTTGTGAATCCATTTCGAGATCTTCAATTGGGTTCAAGGTATCAGGTGCTGGAAGTGAAAACATAGTAGTGTGATGCATCCAGAAATTATCACCGCTATCAAAAACAGATATTCCTTCGGACGTTCCAATCCAACTATTTCCTGAATCGTCATTCACAATTGCGCGAATTCGGTTATCAATCAAACCATCCACATCATCAATGATGTTTGAACCAATTGTCCCTCCTGAATAAACATATACTCCACTTAATCCTGTTCCCATCCACACATCTCCATTAGACATAACGTCAATCTCATTTACACCGCCAAAAGGCAACCCTTCTGATGTTCCAAAATTGGTAAAGTTCGTCCCATCGTAGTTAGATGCACCATTATTTGTCCCAATCCAAATGAGTCCATTGTCTTCCGTAATACACTTAATTTGGTTGTTTCCAAGTCCATCTGCGGAAGTATAACTAGTCCAATTCGTACCATCATAAACGCTCAATCCGAAATCTGTACCGGCCCAAACATCACCAGATGTAGCGACATAAATTGCTTGAATCGTATTATCCACAAGCCCCGGATCCGTTGCTGTCGTGTGATCCGTCCACGTTGCCCCGTCAAAAACCGAAACACCGTCCTGCGTTCCAAACCAGATGTTGTTACTTGCATCAACATCGACGCAGTTGACATTATCAGCTAAAAGT
>CAJQOB010000347.1 GCA_905479845.1 uncultured Flavobacteriales bacterium | reverse complement strand
AAAATCAAAGGCAAGTACCTCCAAAATTATCTCAATGAGTTTTGTTACAAACTTAACCGTAGATACTTTAAAGACAGGGTATTTGATAGACTCACCGTTGCAATGGCTACTTCTTACTGGTAATCTTTGGGGGAATCAGTTCTTTTTTTGAAAAAAACTAACTTATTTCATAAAGTGCTGATTTTACTCAATTTACAGAGCAAAAAAAAGGAGAGAATAAATCTCTCCTTCTTAATTTTATTTGAAGTTACTTCTTTTTCTTCTTGTTCTGTTTGTTAACCCATTTATCGCTTTTCATTTCTCCGAGTATGGTAACATTCTTCATTCTTGAATAATCAGCCGCGGCCATTTGCATTTGTTCCTCAGTATCTCTTCTGATTAAAACACCTCCGCTCCCCTGATTCTTCACTTCTATATAAAAGCCATCTTTTAATCTTGCTGGCTTAGTTGCTGGTCTTCCCATGTTACTTGTAATCTAAAATTATTATTCCGCCCAATATAACAAAGAATAGCAGACCGCCAACTAATTTGTGATATTTTATGAATCGAGTATATCTTCAGTAACAGGAGCTGTACTCACAGATAGTCGCTTCGCATATCTAACAGCTTGCACGAGCCCGACGATCATGAAAGCCAACATAACAAGACTATAGAATATATACCCTCCTCCAACTTCATCATAAGACAAAGCTCCAGGATCAACCATTACCAGAATATTCCAAAAGAAGAAAATTCCAGAAAGGGACAGGCCAATAATAGAAAGGACTTTGTTTGTCTTGGTTTTTGTCTTTATCAAACCTAAGATTCCTGCAAGGATGAAGAATGAAAAGAAGAAAAATGAAACGATTCCTCCTAATAAGGTTTCGTCTTCACCATAATTAGTATAGCTACTGTATCCATAATTGTAGCTATATGGATCACTGTAATCATAGTAACTCATGTAACGTGCGCTTTCAACTTCAGCGATAAAAAATCCGATAACGAATAGGAAAATAAACGACAATACGATGCCGACGATGTACAATGCTTTCATTTAGTAGGTGTTAATTTGAACCTAATAATAATCAAAACATTCAATCTATACAATAGAAGGTACCCGATTCACTCATTTCCATATTGATAACATTCCAGAAAACTAGAACGGAAACAATTCCGTCTACCTTGTTTTTTGATAAAGAAAGTGATCGATACAATTTAGAAATAGTCACAGGTTGTAATTCACGAATGGTTTGGATCAACTTTAAGGTATCGTCATCAAATGACTCCGGTCGATTGACACCGTATTTTTCCAAGTGCCAAATTTTCTCCAAAATCTTATTACCGAGCAAGGTGTGATCGTCAACCCTCACGTAAGATCTTAATCTTCCCTCGTCGTCCAGTGCTTTGTGCTTTACTTCTGATTTATCAACGACAATCTCCAATACAAAGTGATGACCTTCTTGCCAGGTTTTAGATTCAAATTTCACTTCAGGCTTTGTGAATAATGAAGACGCTCCATCAATCATGTGAAATTCCTCTTCTGGATTTACTCCAGCAATCTTTCCGTTGTCCTTGACACCAATCAGCAAACTACCACCATAGGAATTTGCAAATGCCACTAAGGTCCGAGCAATCTTTCTTTGATCATCGATACGGAATTTGAAATCTAACTGGACGCCTTCCCCTTTCGCTATGCGTTGTTTCAAGTCCATTATTCCTCAGACCAGATTTTCCATGATTTCAAAGCCTGCTCCCGAAGCATCGATTTTCCATTCAAAATCATCGCACCTTCCGATTCTGCGTATTCCAAAAACTTTGTTTTTTCAGGATTATAGATTAAATCAACTGCGAGATGCTCGTGCGACAAGAATGAATATGGAATATCGAGAAAATCGTTTACATTCGGAAATGTACCGACTGGAGTTGTATTAACCAATAGTTTGCACGCCTCAAGCATGTGATGATTCACTTCGTTGTAATGGAATTGATTCGAACCTTCAGGTGTTCGTGAGATAAAGATCACGTCGACACCAATATTCTTGAGAACATATTCTACGGCTTTTGATGCTCCACCAGTTCCAAAAATGATTGCGCGCTCATGACGATTGGTCAAAAAGGGCTTGATACTTTGATGAAATCCGAAAGCATCGGTATTATGGCCTATCTTTTTTCCGTTTGACATTTGAACAACGTTCACCGCACCAATTGCCTTTGCTTCATCTGACAATTCATCCAAAAATGGAATAATCGCTTCCTTATAAGGTATAGTGACATTAAACCCGCTGATATCTTTCTGAAAAAGATCTACTACCTCATCAATTGAATTGAGTTCGTAGTTTTCGTAACTAGCGCTGATGGCATTCTCGTGAAAATAGTATTCAAAAAAGGACTTCGAGAAGGAATGTCCTAGTGATCTACCGATCAATCCGTAGGTTTTCATTTTTCTTTTGGCGCAAAACGTTGAAGGATGAAAATAATCAAAAATCCTCCAATGGCGCATCCAATTGCCAACCACATTTGTGCATCAGCACCAAATTCACTCGGGAGTACATTCTTCATCATCCAATCTTCACGTCC
>CAJQOB010000346.1 GCA_905479845.1 uncultured Flavobacteriales bacterium | reverse complement strand
CGTGTTACATTTCATGGCGCTGTGAACTATCCAGAACAAATTTTGGAGAAAGCCCTAATATATATTCACACTTCAAAAGTTGAGGCTTTTGGGCTGGTCTTGGTTGAGGCAATGTCCGCTGGGCTACCAGTAGTTTGTACTGACGGAGGTGGAAATAGAGATCTCATTCTTGAAGGAAAGAATGGATTCATGGTTAATGAATTTTCTACAAAACTTCTAGCAGACAAGGTTGAATACCTAATCAAGCATCCTGGAAAAAGAGTTGTGATGGGCAAAAATGCACAAGAATTTAGTCGCAAATTTGACATTTCATCCTATACTAAAAAGCTTATAGAATTGTACAAAAGATCTCAACGAAGTGCATAACCGGGAATTTTCACTTCGGATTTTTTTGTAACTACAAAATCATGTAAACTTCGCTCTCAATCTAATTGACTTCGATGATACTGCAAAGGTCATTACTTTCCCCTGCTTCTTAGCTAATTATTTTTGTCCTTTGGACAGTTGACTGCCATACATTCAACCATGTTGGATTTGGATTTACGTACAAGTCAAACTTACACAATAACATTTAGCAATTCGGGTAATTTCTCTGCTACCGATTCTTTTACCGTTGTTCTTACCAAATGGCCTGGCTATTACTTACGGAAGCGTTGCTGTTTCAGTTGGGAATAACATGCTGTTTGGAGACACGATAATCATAGGTAACTTACCTAGGACTGACTCACTTATATTGACGTTAAATTACGACGCGGACAGTGTTAATTGTTATTACATTTAGAATGCTTATAGTTTTGCTTTCAACTCAGGCAGCTATTCAACTCAATTGTACAGTTATTTGTTTCAACTTCTACAATCAATTTTTCTAGTGGAAATCAATTAAATTTCAATAATGGGAGTTTGATCAGCATGAAAAACTTATCTCCTTCGAAATCTTCAATTATAATGGCGAAAACGTCTTAATTAAAGTACCAACTTGCCCAAAACACATACAGAATTATCAACAACTGATTAAATATTAAACCCCTCAGTCCACAAACCATTAATGTAAAATTCACCGACTTCCGAAGTGTCAAAAGAAGTGTGTTTTGTTCTCTTGCGCACAAAATTCATAGTGAAATTCTCGTATCGACGAGCACCGAATTGTTCTAAAACTGATGTAACCTTTTTACAGTATTCATTTTCGCTACTTGCCCAATAATTTAAATGTGAATACGTCTTTTTTTGTTTCAAAAAGGCCATCAAACTAAACAAACATTCGTTCAATTCAGTTTCTCTTGGAACGATGAACTCAACTAAGTAATTTGTTTCTATATTGAAAATAGCATAGCCAACTAGGACGTTTTGACTATAAATTCCCAGCAAGCTGTATTTTGCTCGAGGGTTGTTCTTTACTCTCCAATTAATATAATCGTTATTTGTTTCAATGCAGATGTAGTTCTTATAATTAGATTGCCACTCTTTAAAAACTCCAACTATTGCACTAATCGAATCATCACTAAATTCAAGTTCTTTAGTTTCATAAGTACCATCCAGTTTTGGAATTCGTTTATTCTTCATACGGTCTAAAGCAGACTTCGTAATTTGCTTAATCTTATTAAAAGAAGATTGATCCTTTCTTATGGTAGAACGAAAAGCTGACTTGGCGTTGAGTTGCAATGCGGTTTCATGAATTAAACCGTCATGCACTTCAAAATTCAATTTATTTCGCCAAACTTTACTCAATGCAGTAAATCCCCAAATGAGCTCGCAGCCATCCTCTTCGGCTTTCTGAATTGTATAATTATAAAGATCTTCGAAAAGGCCCTTACCTCTATGTTCAGGCAATAGAAAAGAGGTTTCACTCTTTGCGCTTAAAACGGAGGTTTCACCTTTCGCAAGATAAATTGGAATCATTCCTTGGGAAGCAATATAATCACCTTCAGATCTAAGCAGATACAACGAAGTACTGGTTTCCCTGTGAAAATACTGCCATTTTAAAATTGATTCATCATAAAACTCGCGCAAATTCTCAACCAAAAACAGCAATTGTCTATGATCCTCAATTTTCAATTTCACCTTCATTCAGTCAGTTTATTTAAACCATACTCTATTTCTTGCTCAATATCGTCAATAAACTCGCCAGTAACCAAGAATCCATCAAAAAAACCAATGGACTCATATCCTCCTTCTTTCTTTTGACTATTCGTCGGTAAATAACCGAAAACCTCATCCGAATAGCCAGTATAAATAACGAATTTCTCTTTTGAATTTGATCTAAACATCTCCCAATAATAAGATACCGGCTCCGCTGAAATCGTATAAATAGCAAATTGCTCACCAAAAGAGATCTTTCGATAAATTACATCACTAACTCCCTCAACTGTGAGTCCTAAATCACTCACTGAAGACTTAAATATAGATGTCTTCAACTCTGAACTATTCATAGTTACTTCAACATGACTTTTATTGACTTTCCAAAACGAATTGACGACCTTTTGCGACCAATTCACATATTCGGCTATGCTAACAAATCGATAATCTGACAATCGGAATGACAGATTTAGCAAACTTCTTATGGTTTTATTTATTGATCTCCTTACAGGTGGATATGCGCGTACATCACCTGCCATTCCCGGAAGGTAAATGACACCAAACTCATCCTCATTCTTTCTGCGTATTGATTCTCTAATTTCACCCGGGAACTCTGAAGTTATAAGGGTTCGATCTGGAAAATTCGTCGGATGGCATGGAAAAGACCAGATTACGCCGACCAAACTATCAGTTTGAACATCGAGTATATTCAGCACTTTAAATTCCTCGTTTTTGTACCCTCTTGGATTTGGCTCCAAAGTAATTATAGCATTAAAATAGTCTCTAATGAACCTTGCTTTCCTTCGGCGGCTGCATGTTAACTTTTCGGTTTTCCCTTCCGCTATACTTAAGTGAACCGTTTGAAAATTTTGATCTTTTAAATCCTTTAATAAGTCATCAATCTTAACGAGTAAAAAGTCCAAATACTTCTCATCTTTGGCGCCGAGCTTAATTCTTTTCTCTTCCAATGAAGGTGAATAATGAGTATGAGAAGCAATTATTATGATATCACATTCTTGTGTTTCTCCAAAATATTGATTTATGTTCCTAGAAATTGATAATTTCAGTTCCTTTGAAACAAATAACGTATCAATCGAGACTAAGAATACAACATCGGATTCTGATTGAAAAACCATCACATTCGTCTCCAATTTACTATAAATCCCATTACTCTGTTGATCAAGCGTCATTCCTGTCAAGCGGCAAGGAAAACTTGGAGTGATATCGATTTTCTTTGATTTGTACTGTAACCAAGTGCTCATAATATTTTTACTTTCCGAATAAAAGACTACACTTCGAGATTATGTTTCTTAATCAAGTGTTTTGCAAATTGTGAGTAATTAACTTCTGCATCATAGAGTGATTTCCATGTATCTATAGCAGCTAACCTTTTATCTTCTCTTTCTTTAGAATTTAGCTGAAAAAAATTCCTAACGATAGTAGCTAATACGTCAATCTCAAAGTCCGAATTTATTAAATATCCGTTAACATTATTAACTATTTCACTTGTACCTCCAACATCTGTCGCAACAACAGGAATCCCAAAGGACAAAGCTTCCATAATGGAAACAGGAATTCCCTCTGTAGTACTCACATTAATGAATAAACTTGGACTATTCTGTCTGTACCATTCAAGAACATCAACATTGGAAGTATTTCCCATCAATCTGACTTTGATATTTGATGGCATCAAATTTAAAGCTTGGTTCAAAACGTTACTTTCGCCACCTCCAAAATGAACCCATTCAATCTCTAAATCTGTAATTAAGCCTAATGCTTTAGCTATTAATCCCACTCTCTTCAATGGAATTATGTTTGAGCAGCTAACCACAAGAAAATTGTTAGTCGTTGGATTCATTTTCTGAGGTAATGTTCCTAAACGGCGGATACTAGTATTGCTCATGTCTACGTACCAACGTTCTTGTATGTAAT